>DASTFB010000090.1 GCA_035709005.1 Candidatus Methylomirabilota bacterium
GAACTTCGGCTGCGGCTCCTCCCGCGAGCACGCCCCCCAGGCCCTGATGCGCTGGGGCATCCGGGCCATCGTGGGCGGCTCCTTCGGCGAGATCTTCTTCGGCAACTGCGTGATGCTCGGCATCCCGTGCCTGACCGCCTCTCAGGCCGACCTGGAGTGGCTCCAGAAAGCCATCGAGCGCGCCCCCGAGCAGGCGGTCACGGTCGACGTGGAGAAGCAGGAGGTACGCGTCGGCGATCGCGTGATCAAGGCCAGCATCCCCGACGGGCCCAGGAATCAGCTCGTGGGTGGGACCTGGGATTCCACGGCGGTGCTGCTGGAGGCGGGCGCGGCGATCGAGGCGACGGCGGGGAAGCTGCCGTACGTCACGGGTTACTGATCGGGGAAGTACACCCTCCATCGCCCGCGCACGGCGAGCGGCGCGACGGCGAGGAGCGTCAGACCTCCGACCAGGTCTGACGCTTGAAGGCCAGCAGGACCATCACGCGTCGGGTGAGCGGCGGAGAAGGCGCCTTGTGCGCAGTCACGCCCCGGGCGCTTCGGCTGCAGTCGCTTCCGCCGGCTGGAAGTCGACGTGCGCCAGCAACGCCGGCGTGACCATGTCGGGTCCCAGGATCTGCATCAGCTCCGTCGCGCCGCTGATGGGGCCGTGCTGAACGCGATGACGAACGATGGCGTCACCCGCCGCTTGATGAATGCCCGGGAGCTCCAGTAACTCCTGCGGATTCGCGAGGTTGATCCGGATCATCATTTCTTGACGAGAAGCTCGAGCCCCTCGGCACATGCCTGGGCTACCTCCGGGCTGGCCTTGTCTTGCCCGGGCATCTTGTCCCAGCCGCCCTTCTCGATGAATTCACTCCTCGACCAGTTGTTGACTTCAGCGAATTCCTTGAGCTTTTGTTCATGATTGGGCTGCTTCACGAACTGCGCGACGCAGATCGCCGCCTGACTCGCCACGACCGCTTTTTGCGTCATGCCGTGGGCAGTGCTGGTGGTCATCCAGCCGCCCCACATGAAGCCGAGGATCATTGCGATGGCGGCCCCACCGATCAGACCCCAGATGCCATACTTGAATTTTGCTGCGGTTTCCACTTTCATGGCCAAGACCCTCCTTGGGGTTCAGGCGCGCTATCGGCGCCTGCTACTCGGGACGGCCTTGCGGAAGGCCTCCGGCGCAGAGGCTAGCAAGCGACGCCGGAACACCGCTATTGGACCTTGGTCCATTGCGCCACCATCTCAAGGAGTCCTTCCTCGGGCTCGGGATTCAGCCGCCGACTCCGGCCTGAGGAAACATGCTCGGCGAAGGGCGCCTCTACATGCTGAACTCCTGGTGGATCGCCACCTTTCCGGGCCTCGCGATCTTCGTGACGACGCTCGTCATCAACCTGATGGGCAACGCCCTGCGTGACTGGCTGGACCCGCACATGAAGCTCTGAGCGTAGCCGGGGCCCGTGGATCAGCACGACCGGCGAATCGCCCAGCGCCTCGACGAGCCGAGGCTCTGCGAACCGGGGGTACGGTGGCGCGCGCCTTAATCTTCCTGGACTGTTTCGGCAATTTTCCTCCTGGCGGCCTCACTCATCGCCGTCAGCTCCCAGGATTCTTTCGCGCCGGGGCCCGACTGTCAACAATAGTGGACACCGCAGCATCCTGCGTTTTTCCCCTTGACAGCCTCCGCGGCTGCGCCGTTCATGCGGCGCGTAGCCCTCAGCAAAAACGAGCCCAGCGCACGGGCGCACCGGCGCGCGATCGAGTCCGTCACGATCAAAAATCATTTCTCCTTCTGAAATCGCTCGCCCCCGACGCTCCTCGGGAGGGCGAAAACCAGGGTGTAGAGTCGGCCAGCAGAGGGAGGGTTCGCTGTGGAGATCCACTCGCTGACCGTCGATGCCACTCACAGCCGCGCCGCAGAGTTGGACCGGCTCGGCGACGAGATCGCGGAGCTGGCGGCTCATCTGGATGCCGCCATGGCCCGCCTCCTGGATCTCATTCGCGAGTTCGACGCCGGCGGCGGCTGGGGCAACGGGTTCAAGTCCTGCGCCCACTGGTTGACCTGGCGGGTCGGACTCGCGCCCGGCGCTGCCCGTGAGCACGTGCGCGTGGCGCGCGCTCTCGGGACGTTGCCGCTGCTGGCCCAGGCGCTCGCTCGCGGGGAGCTGTCGTACTCGAAGGTCCGGGCCCTGACCCGGGTGGCCACCCCGGAGACCGAGGAGCGGCTGCTCGCCGTCGGGCTGGCCGGGACGGCCGAACACGTCGAGCGGATCGTCCGGGGCTGGCGGAGGGCCGATCGGGAGGCCGAGGCTCGGGAGGCGGCGCAGCGGCACAAGAGCCGGGCCCTGCACGTGTATCACGATGTAGACGGCATGGTGGTGCTCCGGGGGCGGCTGGAGCCCGAGGTCGGCGCGCTGGTCATTCAGGCGCTGGCCGCAGCACGAGAGGCGCTGTATCAAAAAGCGCGCGCCAACGAGCAGGAACGCCGCGCTAAGACGGAGAGCGGCTCGGGCGACGTTCCCGCGGGAACGTTCCCGGTCATCCCAGACATCTCCACCCTCGCCCAGCAGCAGGCCGACGCCCTGGCCCTGCTGGCGGAGACCGCCCTGCACCATGGGCTTGATCCCGGTGCCCCGGGCGAGCGTTACCAGGTAGTGGTCCACGTCGATGCCGAGGTCCTGGCGGACGCCGATGCGCCCGGCCAGTCGGTCCTCGACGAGGGCCCACGCGTTCCAGCTGGAACGTCCCAGCGCCTGGCCTGCGATGCCAGCAGGGTGGTGATGCGCCACGACAGAGACGGCCGCCTGCTGGAAGTCGGCGCCCGGACGCGCACGATCCCGCCCGCCCTGCGAAGAGCGCTCCAGCACCGGGACCGCGGCTGTCGCTTCCCAGGATGCGGCGTGCGCTTCGCCCAGGGGCATCATCTCCGCCACTGGGCGCAGGGTGGCCCGACAACGCTCTCCAACCTCGCGCTGTTGTGTCGCCGGCATCACCGCTCGGTCCATGAGGAAGGCTACCGGGTCGATCGA
>DASTFB010000091.1 GCA_035709005.1 Candidatus Methylomirabilota bacterium
GGCGGCGGCGACCGGCGTGTCCGCGAAGACGAGGGTGTCCCGGGGCTCCAGCGCGAGGTTGCGATCGGCGGTGGCGCGGGCGGCGTCGGCCGGCACCAGGGCGACGAGCGGGCGCCCGTCGGCCTCGCTCACGATCACGACATGGCCGGCGGCCTTCCCCCAGGGCACACGGGTGGCCGTGCCGCTGAGCCGCCAGCTCCCGCCGGCGCGGCTCAGGCGCAGGCGATCGTCAGGCCTCACCGGCGCGAGCGTGAGCGGGCCGTGCGGCACCTCCAGGCCGGCGCCGGCCAGAAGCCACCCGGCCACGATGGTCTCGGCCAGCGGCACGGGCGCCGCGTGACGGCCGGCCGCCCGCACCACCACGTAAGCATCGGCCCAGGTCCCGCCGGCGCCGCCGCCCGCTTCGGGAACGAGCGGCAGCGTGAGCCCGCCTTCCTCCAGCGCCTGCCAGAGGCGGTCCGGCCAGGTTCCCTGCTCGGCGGCCTCCAGCGACTCCTTCGTCACCAGGTCGGTGAAGAGCCGGGTGACCATATCGGCCAGCAGCGTTCCGAGCTCGCTCATCTCAGACCCAGCCCCCGGGCGATGATGCCGCGCAGCACCTCGCGCGTGCCGCCGCGCAGGGAGAACGACGGCGCCCGCTGCACCAGGTAGCCCAGCACCTGCTGGAGATCGCTGCCGCTGGTCGTGGTCGGCTCGAGATCCAGGAGGGCGTGGACAGCCTCCGGGATCTCCTGCTCGAACGTGGTGCCCACGTCCTTGACCAGGGCGGCTTCGAGATTCGGGTTCTGGCCGGCCTCGAGCATCCCCGCCACCGATAGCGACATCTGGCGCAGCGTGGCCAGGTGCGCCACCAGGCGCCCGATCACGACGAGCCCGCGCTCGTCGGGCTCCTTGCCGACGTGGCGGATCAGCTCGATCAGCAGCGCGATGCTCGAGAGATAGCGCTCGGGCCCGCTGCGCTCGAAGGCGAGCTCGGTGGTGACCTGCTTCCAGCCGTCGCCCTCGGCGCCCACGCGCAGGTCTTCCGGCACGAAGACGTCCTGGAAGACCACCTCGTTGAAGTGATGCGAGCCGGCCAGGTCGATGATCGGTCGGATCGTGATGCCGGGCGACCGGAGCTCCACCAGGAACTGCGAGAGCCCCTCGTGCTTCTTGTCCGGCACCACCTGGGTCCGGAACAGCGCGATGGCCCACTGGCAGAGGTGCGCGTTGGACGTCCAGACCTTAGTGCCGTTGACGAGATAGCCGCCGTCCACGCGCACCGCCCGGGTGCGGATCGAGGCCAGGTCGGAGCCCGAGTCGGGCTCGCTCATGCCGATGGCGAAGTGCAACTCCCCCCGGGTGATGGCCGGCAGGAACCGCTGGCGCTGCTCCTCGGTCCCGAACCGCAGCAGCAGCGGGCCGCTCTGGCGGTCGGCGATCCAGTGCGCGCTCACCGGGGCGCCGGCGGCCAGCATCTCCTCCAGCACCACGTAGCGCTCGAGGAACGTCCGCTCGTGGCCCCCGTAGCGCTTGGGCCAGGTCATCCCGATCCAGCCCCGGGCGCCGACCTTGAGACTGAACTCGGGATCGAAGCCGCCCCAGGAGCCGGCCCGCCCGACGGCCGGACGGCCGGCGAGGGTTTGGCGCAAGAACTCGCGGACCTCGGCCCGGAGGGCCCGGGTCTCCGGGGGCAGATCGCGGAGCTCGAAGTGGAAGACGGCCACGGTGCGACTCGATTAGCACGGCCGGGGGTCGGCCGCAACATGACGCATCGCTCGTTAAAAGGCCGTCATCCGCTCCGGCCTTCCGGAGAAAGCCTCCGGAAGGCCGGAGGAGTACCTCGCCGGGCCCCTCTCAGGGGAATGGGATCGGGATGGGCTGTTGGATCGTCTGGAAGACCACTCCGACGACCGTCACGACGATCGCTGCCAGCGAGCCGGTCAGCGACTTGATCATCGCATTCATCGCCGCCTCCTTCCCCGGCCGGTCCCGCGGGCCGGAGTCTCTTCAGCGATCGCAGTGGGCATCATTGATGCCAAAACATCGCGGAGCCGGCGCGAGGCCGGAACGTACCGGATTCGTTGGAATGTCGAGACGAGCCGGCTGTTGGCGAACGGGGGGGAGCGGGCAGCGTCCGGGCGGGTGGCCCGCCCGGGTTCAGGTATTTTGCCCGGACCCGACGCTCCCGGGCTGGTGGCGTCGCCGGGTTTCGCGAGCCGCTACGCCCGCCGGTAGATCTCGCCGCCGCCCGTCCTGAACTCTTCGGCCTTCTCGCGGAGTCCCTGAGCCAGGGCCGCGGCCTCGCCGGCGACGCCCTCGCGGGCCGCGTACTCGCGGACCTCCTGGGTGATCTTCATCGAGCAGAACTTGGGGCCACACATGGAGCAGAAGTGGGCCAGCTTGGCGCCCTCGGCGGGCAGCGTCTCGTCGTGGAAGTCCCGCGCCGTCTCGGGGTCGAGGGCCAGGTTGAACTGGTCCTCCCAGCGGAACTCGAAGCGCGCCTTCGACAGCGCGTCGTCCCACTCGCGGGCGCGGGGATGGCCCTTGGCCAGGTCGGCGGCGTGGGCGGCGATCTTGTAGGCGATGACGCCGTCCTTGACGTCCTTGCGGTTGGGCAGCCCCAGGTGCTCCTTCGGGGTCACGTAGCAGAGCATGGCCGTGCCGAACCACCCGATCATGGCGGCGCCGATGGCGGAGGTGATGTGGTCGTAGACGGGCGCGACGTCGGTGACCAGCGGGCCCAGCGTGTAGAAGGGCGCCTCGTGGCAGACGGCCAGCTGCCGGTCCATGTTCTCCTTGATGAGGTGCATGGGCACGTGGCCGGGGCCCTCGATCATCACCTGGGCGTCGTACTCCCACGCGATCTTCGTCAGCTCACCGAGCGTGTCGAGCTCGGCGAATTGCGCCTCGTCGTTCGCGTCGGCCGTGCAGCCGGGGCGCAGGCCGTCGCCCAGCGAGAACGCCACGTCGTAGGCGGCCATGATCTCGCAGATCTCGCGGAAGTGCGTGTAGAGGAAGCTCTCCTGATGGTGGGCCAGACACCACTTGGCCATGATGGAGCCGCCGCGGGAGACGATGCCCGTGACCCGCTTCGCCGTGAGCGGGACATAGCGGAGGAGCACCCCGGCGTGGATGGTGAAATAGTCCACGCCCTGCTCGGCCTGCTCGATCAAGGTGTCGCGGTAGAGCTCCCAGGTGAGCTCCTCGGCCTTGCCGCCCACCTTTTCCAGCGCCTGGTAGATGGGCACGGTGCCGATGGGCACCGGGGAGTTGCGCAGGATCCACTCCCGGGTCTCGTGGATGTTCTTGCCGGTGGAGAGGTCCATCACGGTGTCGGCGCCCCAGCGGGTGGCCCACGTCATCTTGTCGACCTCCTCCTCGATCGAGGAGGCCACGGCAGAGTTGCCGATGTTGGCGTTGATCTTCACCAGGAAGTTCCGGCCGATGATCATCGGCTCGGTCTCCGAATGGTTGACGTTGGCCGGGATGATGGCGCGTCCGCGCGCAACTTCGGCCCGAACGGTTTCGGCGGGGATGCCCTCGCGCAGCGCGATGAACTCCATCTCCGGGGTGATCTCGCCGCGCCGGGCGTAGTGCAGCTGGGTGACCCGGCGGCCGGGCCGGGCTCGCAGCGGACGCCGCACGCTGGCGAAGCGGACCCCTCCGAGCGCCGGATCCAGATCACGCTGCCGGCGGTAGGACGAGGACGGGCCGGGCAGCTCCTCGACGTCGCCTCGCTCGAGGATCCAGGGCAGCCGCAGGGGCGGCAGACCCTGCTTGATGTCGGTGTGGACCTCGGGGTCGGTGTACGGGCCGCTGGTGTCGTAGAGGCGAACCGGCGGCTCTCCGCCGGACAGGTCGATCTCGCGCACGGGCACGCGCAGATCGGGACGTGAGCCGGTGACGTAGACCTTACGCATGGGGCCTCCCTTCGCTGGTATTACCCAGGTCAGGTTCGTGCGGTCGGCGGCGCCTCGCCGCCCTCTCAGCCCGGTTCCCCGAGCTCCCGCGTTTCACGAATCGGACGCTCGTAGGCTACGCTCGGCCCCGGCTACCGTCAAGCTCGCGCTCGGCCGCACACGCTGCTGAGCGCGGTGTCTGAAATTTTTCTCACTTGACACTTCCCGACGTCGCGCTGACTGCCCGCGGGCAGCGCTTCACTGAGACCCGCCCTACGGGCCACAGAGCGCCGGCAAGGTCTCGGGAGTGGATTCGTCGCGAAAAAGCTCGATCCACGCGAGATCGTCGTTCGTCGTGCCTGCCAGAGGCTTCCGAAATCGCGGTGTAGAGTCGCTCCAACCAAGGGGGCGCCATGGAGATTCACTGGCCGATTCATGTTGCGGCTGACGATCGTACGGCAAACCACGGCACCGCCGCGGAGCTCGATCGCCTCGGTGACGAGATCGCCAAGCTGCCGGCCCACCTCGACGCCGCCACTGCCCGCCTGCTGGGTCTGATTCGCGAATTCGACGCGCGCGGCGGTTGGGGCAACGGGTTCAAGTCCTGCGCCCACTGGCTGAGCTGGCGAGTGGGTATCAGGACGAGGACGGCATGGTGGTGCTGCGCGCGCGGCTGGAGCCCGAGGTCGGGGCGTTGGTCATGCAGGCGTTGGCGGCGGCCCGGGAGGCGCTGTATCAAAAGGCGCGCGCCCAGGAGCAGGAGCGCTCCGCTGACGCGGACACCCACTCGGCCGACGTTCCTGCGGGAGCGACGTCGTTTTACCCCGACACCTCCACGATGGCTCAGCAGCAGGCCGACGCTCTGGCCCTGCTGGCGGAGACGGCGCTGCACCACGGGCTCGAGCCCGGGCCCCCCGGGGAGCGATACCAGGTGGTGGTCCACCTGGATGCCGAGGTCCTCGCGGACGCCGATGCGCCTGGCCAGTCGGTCCTCGAGGAGGGGACTCGCGTTTCCGCGGAAACGTCCCAGCGCCTGGCGTGCGACGCCAGCCGAGTTGTCATGCGTCACGACAAAGCGTGCCGCTTGCTCGAAGTCGGCGCCCGAACGCGCACCATCCCGCCCGCGTTACGCCGGGCGCTCCAGCATCGGGACCGCGGCTGCCGCTTCCCGGGCTGCGGCGTGCGCTTCGGTCAGGGCCACCACATCCGCCACTGGGCTCAGGGCGGCCCAACGACGCTCTCGAATCTCACACTGCTCTGTCGGCGGCACCACCGCGCAGTTCACGAGGAGGGGTTTCAGGTCGATCGACAGTCCGACGGCACGCTGCGGTTCCTGCGGCCGGACGGCCGGTTTCTCCCAGAAGTTCCACTGCCGCCCGCAGTGCCCGCCGATCCGGCACCCGCACTTGAAGCCGGCCACGTCGCCCGAGGGCTCAACATCCACCCACGCACCTCGTGCCCTGGCTGGCTCGGGGAACGCCTGGATGTCGGCTGGGCCATCGACGTCCTGCATCCTCGCGCACTGAGAAAATTGCCGCCTTTCAGATCCGAATCTTGACGGGTTCGCGACAGGATCTGCCCCGTGGGCCCCGGCACGCCGCGGCAGCGGCGGGCGGTTTAGTGCAAGCGCCCTATTGTTGGCGGCGTCCCCTCTCGGCCAAGATCATTCCAGGTATGGGGAAACGCGCGTTCATCGACCGCGAGTCGAGCTACCGCGCGCTCGTCCGGGATGTGATCCTGGGCACGGGCGCGGTGGTTCTCTTGAGCCTGGCCGTGCCGGCCTGGATCATCGGCTCCGAGTACCGCAAGGCGTACTGGGAGCCCGAGCGCCCGGCGCCGCCTGTGGCGGAGGTCTTGCGCGACCGGGGATCCGCCTCCCTGACCACCCCGCGGCGTCCTCCACAGATCCTGGAGCTTGCCGAGCGCATCGTGCGGCAGGAGGCGGAGAGGCGCGAGGCCGCACGCCGCGAGGCGGTGAAACGTGAGGCGCTGCGGCGCGCGGCGGCGGAACGCGAGGCGGCCAGGCGCGAAGCCGACAGGCGCGAAGCCGAGCAACGTCCTGCCGTGTCCCGCCCGGCCAAGACGACCGCTCCGGTCGCCGGCACACCGGCGCCCTCCTCGCCGCGATTCGACCGCCTGGAGTCGGAACAAGCTCCCTGAGCCGGGGACAACCCCCGCCGGCCTGAGCCCGGCCGGTGTACCATCCCGGCGTGCTCGCACGCCGCCTGGCCTACGCAGCGCTCGTCGTCGCCGACGTCGATCGTATCGCCGACGCCTTCACCCGTGACCTCGGCCTGCGACGGACCGCGTGTGCCGCCGGCGACTCCGGCCGCCGCGTGCCCGTCTTCACGATCGGCGCTTCCGCCCTGGCGCTGTTCGAGCCGAGCGACCCCTTGCTCGGCGACGACGCCCGGCCCGGTGTCCACCACATCGCCGTGGAGGTTGCCGATCTCGCCGCAGCGGCCGGCGCCGTGAGCGTCGCGGGCGTGGCCCTGGACGGGGGGACGCCCGAGCCGGGGCTCGACGGACGCCGTCGGCTACGCCTGAGGCCGGAAACGACCGCGGGCGTGCGGACCTACTTGAGCGAGCCGATCGCCCTGGCGCCAGCCTCGCCGGGGTGGATCGAGCGCATCGATCATCTCGGCGTGGCCAGTGCCGACAACGCCGCCGCCCTCGAGATCTTCTGCGGGCGCCTGGGATTTCCTCTGGAGAGTACCCAGACCGATCTGGAAGTGCGGATTCCCGTCGAGAGCTTCACCTCCGACAAGTACGGCGTGGTCTACCACGCGCGCCCGCCGGAGCCCGTGGGGGGCCTCCGGGTCGCCTTCGTCACCGTGGGCGACTGCGAGCTGGAGTTCCTGCAGGACTTCGATCCCCGGCACGCCGCGGACGCGGCCAGCCATGGCCCGGGGACGACCAAGCAGGATCAGGGGGCGATCGCGCGCTACGTGGCCTCCCGCGGACCCGGCCTGCATCACCTGGCCCTGAAAGTGAGCGACATCGACGACGCGCTGGGCCGGCTCGCCCGCGCCGGCTACGAGCTGATCGACCGGGTGGGCCGCCCGGGTTCCCGGCGCGCCCGCATCGCGTTCCTCGGGCGGAAAAGCCTGGGCGGCGTCCTCGTGCACCTGGTCGAGCGTGGGGCCATCTGAGCGTTGACGGCGCTCAGCCGATGTATTCGCGCACTTTGGCCAGCAGCGCGCGGGGGCTGAAGGGCTTGGACACGTAGGCGTTGGCGCCCGCGCCGAACGCTTTGGCGTCGTCCCCGCTCAGCGCGTAGGAAGTCACCACGATCAGGGGAATCTGCCGCAAGCGGGGATTCGCCTTGATCCGCCGCGTGGCCTCGTAGCCGTCGATCCCCGGCAGCTGGATGTCCATCAAGATCAGGTCGAACGGCTGGGCATCGGCGAGGGCCACCGCGTCCTCGCCCGTCGTGGCCTCGATCACCTCGTAGCCGGCGCTGGTGAGCAGATCGCGCAGGATCCGTCGGTTGTCCTCCTGATCGTCGACGGCGAGGATGCGCTTGCTCACGATGCCGTGATGGGCACGGTGAACGTGAAGGTCGATCCCTGGCCCAGGGTGGACTCGACCCACATCCGTCCTCCGTGCATCTCGACGATGCGGCGGGCGATGGCCAACCCGAGCCCCGTGCCGCCCTTGGCCCGGGCCGTCGTGCTCTCGGCCTGCTGGAACTCCTCGAAGATCTTGGCCTGATCCTCGGGCGCGATCCCGGAGCCGGTGTCGGCCACCTCCACCAGGAAAGCCTCGTCGGCCCGGCTGGCTCGGACGACGACCCGGCCGGCGTCGGTGAACTTCAGGGCGTTGCCGACCAGGTTCATGACCACCTGGGTGAGCCGGCGCTGATCGCCGCGCCCCAGCGGCAGGTCCGGATCCACGGTCACGGCCAGCTCGAGCTTCTTCTCCCGGGCCAGGGCCTCGACCGAGACGGCCACGCTCTGCACCACGTCGGCCATCGAGTAATCGGTCAAGGCGAGCGTGAGCTGCCCGGCCTCGATCTTGGACAGATCGAGGATGTCGTTGATGAGGCCGAGCAGGTGGCGGCCGCTCTTGTCCACCCGCTCGAGCACCTCCTGCATCCGCTCCGGCACCTCGCCGTAGATCTTGTCGGCGATCAGCTCCGTGTAGCCGAGGATGGCGTTGAGCGGGGTGCGCAGCTCGTGGCTCATGTTGGCCAGGACCTGGGCTTTGTGCCGGCTGGCCAGCTCGAGCTGGCGGCTCTTGTCCTCGATCTCCCGGAAGAGCCGGGCGTTCTGGATGGCCAGGGCCGACTGGGTGGCGAAGGTCGTGAGCAGCTCGATCGTCTCGGACGGGAACTCGCCGGGAGACTTCCGGGTGACGGTGAGCCCGCCGATGAGGTGCTCGTCGCGGAGCAGGGGGACGGCCAGCAGCGCCCGCGTCCCGCTGCGCAGCAGGATGTCGCGCAAGGGGCCCCGATACGCCCGCTCCTCGGCGATGTCCGGGATCTGGACGGGCTGGCGGCTGACCGCCATAGGGCCCAGGATGCCTTCGCCTTTGCGGACCGGCGTCCGCCGGGCCACCGCGACGACGTCCTCGTCGAGGCTGTCGGTAGCGCGCAGGTGGAACGCCTCGGCCGCCTCGTCGTACTCCCAGACCGAGCAGGCCTCGGTGCCGGCCATCTGGTTGGCGCGCGTCACGATGGTCTGGAGCACGGTCTCCAGATCGAGCGTGGAGCTGAGCGCCCGGCTCACCTCGCCGAGCGCGGTAAGCTGCTCGACCGAGCGCGCCAGCTCCTTGGTGCGGGTCTGGAGCTCGCTCAGCAGCCGGGCGTTCTCGATGGCGATGACGGCCTGGTTGGCGAAGGTGGTGACCAGATCGACCTGCGCCTCGGTGAAGGGCTCGACCCGCTCCTTCCACATGGCAATCACGCCGATCGGGACGCCTTCCCGGAGCATCGGCACGCCGAGCATGGTCCGAAACCCTCCGCGCCTCTGCGACTCGGACCAGCCGTACTCGGGATCGGCGACCGCATCGGGGATGTGAATGACGCGTCCCTCGAGCACCGTCCGCCCCACGAGGGTGGCGCGGCTCGGGACGATCGGGATCGGGTTCGCTTCGATGAAGGCGCGGTAGTCGGGCGCGGCGCCGTGGTCCACGGCGAGGCGGTAGGCATCCCCCACCCGGCGGAAGATGAATCCCTTCTCGGCCCCGCAGAGTCGCGTCGCATTGTCGACGAGGGTCTGCAGCACGGTCTGGAGCTCAAAGATCGAACGGCTGATCACCTGGAGGACTTCGCTGATAGCGGTCTGCTGCGCCAGCGCCTGGGAGAGCTCGCGGTTACTGGCCTGCAGCTCGGTGAAGAGCCGGACGTTCTCGATTGCGATCACGGCTTGATCGGCAAAGGTTTTGACCAGCGCGACCTGCTGCTCTGTGAACGGACGCACCTCGCGGCGAAACATCGCCACGACGCCGATGAGGGTGTTCTCGCGCAAGAGGGGAACGGCGAGAACCGTCCGGGCTCGTTCGATCTGGAGCACGAGCGGCGAGAATCCCGGCTCGGTGGTCATGTCGGCAACGTGGATCACGCGGCGCTCCAGCGCCGCTTTGCGGGCGGGGCCGGCCGGACCCGGCCTGATGGGTGTTCGCATGAAAAAATCCGCGAGCTGGGGGGAGCAGTTATGGTGAGCCGCCCCTAACAGGAACTCTCCGTCGTAGCGCCACAGGGTAGCCAGATTGGCGTCGCAGAGACGGCAGACGTTGGCCAGGATCGTCCTGAAGACCGGCTCCAGATCCGTGGGCGAGCCGCTGATAACACGCAGGATCTCGCTGGTGGCCGTTTGCTGCTCGAGGGCTTCGGTGAGATCGCGGTTGCGGGCCTGCAGCTCGTTAAACAGGCGGACGTTCTCGATGGCGATGACGGCCTGGGCGGCAAAGGTCTCCATCAGGGCGATCTGGCTCTCAGTGAACGGCAGGACCTCATGTCTGTGAATGAAGATCGCTCCCAGCAACTCGTCCGCCCTGAGCATGGGGATCGCGAGCACGGTTCGGAAGGGGTCTACATGCTGACCAGGGTGCGTGTACTCTGGATCGGCCCGGACATCGTGGATGTGGATGCTTCGCCGCTCGAGAGCGGCGCGTCCCGTGGCACTGTCGCGTCCCAGAGCGATGGGGTTTTGCTCGATGAACGCTCTGAGCTCCGGGGAAACATTGTAGGTGGCCACCCCTCGCAGCAGCTGACCGTCGAAGCGGAAGATGAACGCGCGCTCGGCTGCGCACAGCCTGACCGCGTTCTCGGCCAGCGTCTCGAAGACCGGCTGGAGATCGAACGTGGAACGACCGATCACCTTGAGAAGTTCACTGGTCGCCGTCTGCTGTTCCAGCGCCTCGGTCACCTGCGCGTGGGCCTGCGTAAGCGCACGGTTCTTCCCCTGCAACTCTGTAAACAACCGCACGTTCTCGATGGCGATGACGGCCTGGTCGGCGAAGGTCTTGAGAAGCGCAATCTGCTGATCGGAGAAGGGCCGCACCTCGTTTCGGCGGAGCTGGATGTTGCCGATGGCGGTGCCTTCTCGGAGCAGGGGGACGCTGAGGGTCGTCCGGTGCCCGCGCTCTCGGGCGATTGCGCTGCCCTCCGGGAACTCGCCGCCTTCGGCCTGCAGGTCCTCGATGTGGAAGAGTCGGCGCTCGATCACCGTGCGGCCGCCCAGGGTTCCGGGGTGAAGCGGGACGTCGCCGGCCGGCATCGGGCCGTGGTGGGCGACGAGGCGCAAGACGCCACCATCCACGCGTAAGACCATGGCGTCGAACGCGTCGCACAACCGGGCCGCGCTGTGCGCGATGGCAGTAAAGACGGGCTCGACGTCGGTCGGAGAGCTGGAGATCACTTTCAGGATCTCACTGGTCGCCGTCTGCTGCTCCAGCGCCTCGGTGAGCTCGCGGTTGCGCGTTTGCAGCGCGGTGAACAGTCGCACGTTCTCGATGGCGATGGCTGCTTGATCGGCGAACGTTTTCAACAGCTCGATTTGGCGATCGGTGAACGGGCGTAGCTCGGTCCGCCGGACCGCGATGGCCCCGAGCGCGTCGCCCGCGCGGAGCAGGGGGACGACCAGCACCGTGCGGTGACCGAAGCGTCGCGCGATCTCGGCGCCCTCGGGGTACTCGGCGCTCTCGGTCTGCATGTCGGCGACATGGATGGTCCGTCGCTCGAGGACCGCGCGCCCCGGTGGCGTGCCCCGCACCAGCGGCGGGCCTTCACCGATGGCGTGAGCGGGGATCGGGCCCTCGTGGACAATCATGCGCAGGGTCTTGTCGTCGACCTGGAAGATCGCGGCGTCGAAGGCCTCGCACAGGCGCGCCGCGCTCGCCGCCACGGCAGCGAAGACGGGCTGGACGTCGGTCGGCGAGCCGGAGATGACGTGCAAGATCTCGCTGGTCGCCGTCTGTTGCTCGAGGGCCTCGGTCAGCGCGCGGTTGCGGGTTTGCAACTCGGTGAAGAGGCGCACATTCTCGATGGCGATGATGGCCTGGTCGGCGAGGGTTTCGAGGAGGGTGATATGCCGGTCGGTGAACGGCCGGACCTCCCGCCGCCACACGGTCAGGACGCCGAGCAGTTCAGTCTCCCGGAGGAGGGGAACGGACAGGACGCTTCGCACGTTCTCCTGGCGATGGACCTCGGACGGCGCAAAGGAGGGATCGGACAGCAGGTCGTGGATATGAACGACCCGCCGCTCGAGGGCCGCCAGGCGCGTCGAGGTCTCGTGACTGGGCCGCAGGCGCGAGCGCCGGAGATGCTCGGCGAAGGCCGGGGAGGCGTTGTGATGAGCCACCGAGCTCAGGTACTCGCCGTCGAACAGGAAGAGGGTCGCGAGGTTGGCCTCGCACAGGCGGCTGGCGCTTTCGAGAATAGTGTCGAACACGGGCGTGGTGTCGGTCGGCGAGCGGCTGATGACTCGGAGGATGGCGCCGGTGGCCATCTCGCGTTGCAGGGCCTCGGCCAGGTCGCGGTTCCGGGCGGACAGGTCCTCCGACAGGCAGGCGTTGTCGATGGCGATAGCCGCCTGGCTGGCGAAGGTCTTGAGCAGGCTGATCTGGTGGGGCGTGAATGGTCGGACGACCGTGCGGCGGACCGAGATAACCCCCACGGGAATGGCGTCCCGCATCAACGGGGCGGCCAGGAGGGTCCGGATCCCCGTCGCCCGTTGCTGGGCCGCGAGAGTCTTGAACGTCGTCCGAACAGCGGCGGCGATGTCTCGTACGTGAAGCGTGCGGCCGTCGATCACGGCGCGGCCGTAAACGCTGTCCCGCACGAGGGGAAACGTCTGCCCGAGCGGCCGTGTCGTGCGAAGCGATCCGTACTTGGCGACGAGGCGGAGCTCTTCACCTTCCACGAGAAAAATCAGGCAATCCCTGGCCTCGCAGAGCCGGGCGGCGGTGCGCGCGATCTCGGTCAGCAAGTCGGCCAGCCCGCTGCGGGAACGCGCCATCGCACCTCCAGTGCCCGGAGCCTAGCCGGCGGAGCCTCAGGGGGTCAAGGCAAGCCGGCGCAGGGCCATTGGTAGGATAATTCATCCTACCC
>DASTFB010000092.1 GCA_035709005.1 Candidatus Methylomirabilota bacterium
CCGGAGCTGCTCGGTGCGCACCCGGACCTTCTCCTCCAGGCCCCGGCTGAGCTCCTCGATGGTCTGGAAGCTCTCGGCCCGGTCCACGGCCATGGCCACATGGTTGGCCACGGCCGCCAGCAGCTCGGCGTCGCTCTCGCCCAAGCGGCCGGGCTCGCTGGCAGCCAGGGTGAGGACGCCGAAGACGCGGCCTTTGACCCTGAGCGGCAGCGCGACGAAGCTGCGGACGTTGAAGGCGCGGACGCTCTCTCTATGGACCGGTTCGTCGGCGGCGTCGACGTCGTGCACGAGCACGGGAACGCCGGTGACGGCGGCTTTCGCTGAGCCGCTGACCCCGGCCTCGAGCGGAATCTCGTATCCTTCGAACCGCGGACCGGCGCCCGCACCGACGGCGCGATGGCCCCGGAGCACCCCACGGTCCTGGTCGACGAGGAACAGGTGGGCGGCGGGATAGCCCATGCGGTGGACCAGCCGATCGAGCGCCTGGTCGTAGATCCGCTCGGGATCGAGGGCGGCGTTGACGGCAGCGGACAGCTCGATGAGCAGCGAGAGCTGCTCGATCTTGGATTCCAGGTCGCGGAACTTCTTCTCCAGCTCGTTGTTGGAGTAGATGACCTCCTCGCCCTGGAGGTCGAGCAGGCGCTCCGTGTGCCGGCGCCGCTCGCGCTCGCGCAGCCCGAGGCCGAAGGCGACGCCCGACACGAGGGACAGCCCGACCGCGATGGCGTAGGCGGCCCAGGGCAGGCCGGGGAGCGCAAACGCCCCCAGCGCCGCCAGGATGACACCACCGATGCCGCCGGCGACGGTCGCAATCCAGAAGCGCCGGCCCAGCGAAGGGTTTTTCCAGCGAACCTCGATCAGACAAGCTTCGTCCCCGCGGGCCGCGCAGGTGCGCTCGACGACTACGGCCCGGGGTAACCCCCAGTTCGTCGGGAACCGCTCGAAGACGATGTTCCGCATCCGACAGGCCCATAGGGGGGCCCGGAACCCCGGCAGCGGGGTGCTGCGGAACCGGGCGTGAGCGCGACCCACCTCGAGGGTCTCGAACTTGCCCCAGCGCATCTGCTGGTGCTGAAAGATGTCCTGCCGCAGGTACACCGTCCGGGGGTCGCCGATCCCCATGGAGTACGTCCCCAGGTACGAGCGCTCCTCCCGCGACGGCTTCCAGTCCATCGCGAATTCCCAGAGCTCCCGCTGGAAACGCTCCTCGTCGGCCTCGCCCGCGAGCTGCTGGGCCAGCCGCATGAGCTCATTGGCCAGCCCCAGGGGAATCCAGTTATGGTCGGCCATCAACCAGTCCCGAGGGCGCCCGGCGGCGCGACAGATCGCCGCGACGCCCTCGGGGCCGGCCCGCCGCTCCACGAAGGGGATCAGGACCTTCGTGACCAGGCAGTTCACTTCACCCGGCATGCGGGTCAGCGCGGCTTGTACACGAAGTTGGAACTCACCTTCACCGGCGCGGTCAGGGCATCGAGGACGGGCGACTTGCGGTCGATGGTCTCCTTGCACCGGCGGACCTTGTCCTCGGGGGCCGAGCTCTTGATCGTCACCGTGTAGCGGATGTCGCTGAAGCCGTTGCGCACCGTCTTGTCGTGCCCGAGCAGGCCCCGCAGGTCGATGTCGGCTTCCATGTCGATGTCGAGGCCGTCGATCGGCACCTCGAAGAGGGCGGCATTGGCGGCGATCCCCGCGGTCAGGCAGCCAGCGAGCGCCCCCAGCAATACCTCGATGGATGCCGGCGCGCCGTCGACCCCGCCCAGCCCGGGAGGCGCATCGCCGGTCATGATGAAGCTGCGGGTCCGGGGCGTGGCCCGTCCGTTGACGCCCTGATGCTCCCCCAGCTCCACGAGGGACTTGGTCCCCCGGAGCCACGAGGACCGGACCTTCACGGTGCGCTTGCCGAGGGCCGGGTTCTCGCGAACCTTGCGATCGAGCTCCTTCATCGCCTCGACGTTGACGTCGTTCATCTGATCGGCCATGGGGAATTCTCCTTTCACAAGAGGTCGGCGATCAGCCGGGCGGCGCGCTCGGTGCCGCCCGACGCGGGTTCACTCCAGTGCACGGGCTTGCCCAGGTGATCCAGGATGGCGGCGCCCAGCTCCTCGGGCGTCGTCCGATCGTAGTCCATCCGCGCGCCGGCGCCCAGCCGCTCCAGGCGCCGGCTGACGAAGAACGTCTGCTCGAAGTGATTGCGCAGCGGGAAGTACAGGAACGGAGTGCGCAGAGCCGCCAGCTCCATCGTCGTGGTCAACCCTCCCTGGACGATGGCCAGGTGCGCGGCGGCGTGGTGGCGGAAGAGGCTCGGCACGAAGGGCCGCACGTCCAGGCGGGGATGCCGCGGCAGCTCGCTCGGGTCGAGCCGGGGTCCCGCGACCAGGATCATGCGGGCGTCGGGAATCCGGCCGGCGATCAGCCGGAAGGCCTCGGCGCACTTGAGGAGCAAGCTCTTGCCGACTCGCGTGCCCCCCACGGACACGACGATGATCCGCTCATCCTCCCTGAAGCCGAGCTGGCGGCGGAGGGCGGCCCGGTCCCGGAAGTCGGCGGGGTCGAACTGGTAAGTGTACCCCGAGAAGCGAAAATGCTCGCGCGCCCACTGGCGCATGTTGGGCAGGTCGGGCCCGAAGGGCCGGTCGAGCACGTCCTCCTCGTCGCCGACCATGAGCGAGAGGTCGCGCACGTCGGGGTGCAGGCGCAGGTGGTCGATGTTCTCGGCATTCTTCTCCCAGGCCCGCTTGAATTCGAGCGAGGCCGGGTCGTCCCGCATGGGCAGCATGCCGATGAAGTCGGTCATGAACACGTACGGGGCCGACTTGATCTCGGGGTTCTCGTGCAGGTAGTAATCGAGGTCCCAGCCCTCGTCGCCCACCCACAGGTCGTAGCCGCCGCCCTCCACCACGTCGGCGAACACCATGAAGTTGGCGGCCATGATCTCGTCCATGTCCCAGAGCGCGTTGAAGGCGTGCAGCTCGTGGTCGGCCGTGACCCAGCTCTCCATGTGAGCGCTCTCGTTCAGCAGGAGCTCCGTGGCCGGGTGCAGGCGCTCGCCCATCTCCTGGACGACACGCCGGGCCGGGTCGGCGGCCAGGAACTCCACCGTGGCGTCCGGATGGATCGCTCGGATCTGGCGGGCGATGGCGATGTCGCGCTGGATGTGGCCCAGGCCGATGGGGCTCGACAGCCACAGGATGCGCCGCCGGGATGACCGCTGCGGCGGCCGGGACGGGACCTTTCGCTCGGCCATGGGCGGGATGCGCTGAGACTCGACGGGCCGGTCGAGAACGAAGTCACGGATGAGCCGGTTGACCTTGGCCGCCTCGCGGCCCGGCAGCCCGTGCCCGCCCTTGGCGAAGGTGACGAGGCGGGCGCCCGGGACCGCCTCGGCGAACTTGCAGCCGTGCGAGTAGGGCACGATGGGGTCGTCGCTGCCGTGCAGCAGCAGCACGGGAATTCTGAGCTGGCCCAGGAGATCGCCCACGTTGTCCTTCTCGAGCTGGCGCAGGGCCTCCACGAAAATGTCGGGCGTGGTCTCCCCCATCCACCGGATCGCGTCTTCCACGCCCTTGAGCGAGTGGGGTTCGGGGTACGCCTTGGTAACCAGCCGGGTCCGCCAGCCGTCGAAGTCCTCGCGGATCACCCGGGCTACCCGCTCCTCGAAGGGCTTGGGCAGGGACTGCGCGTACTGGGGAGCAATGCCGACAAGGCGACTCACACGCTCCGGATGCTCGACGGCGTAACGGACCGCCAGCATGCTCGCGCAGGAGTAGGCGACGAGGACGACCGGATACCGCGCCGTCTCGTCCAGCACGGCGACCATGTCGTCGTAGCGGCTGGCGAAGTCGTACCCCGTCGCGGGCCGGCTCGAGCGTCCGTTGCCCCTCGGGTCAAGGGTGATCACGCGGAAGTACCGCGCAAGGTACGCGATGTTGTTCTTCCATAGTCGGCTGTAAAAAGCGGGCTGAGAGGGGGGATGGAGCAAGATGTCGCAGGGGCCACTCCCCGTCGTCTGATAGTAGATCCGCGCCCCGGGGCGTTCGAGATACATCGCGATCACCTCTCTCTGGTCGCCGTCATGGTTGCGATGCGGTCGCCGGACGTTCCCCCCGTCGGCCCAGCTCGTAGAGGACGAGCGCGGCGCCGCCCCGCACGGTCTGCCGTTTGTCGACGGGGACGAAGCGGATCGACGTGCCGGCCAGGGCGGGAGCCAGCGCATGGGCCGCGACGGCGGCGCGAATGTCCGGCTCGAAGCGGGCCAGCGACGTCGCCACCCCGCCGGTGATGATGATCAGCCCGGGGTCGACCGCGTTGATGATCGCCCCGACCGCAACGCCCAGGGCCTGACAGGCCCCGTCGACCAGCTGCCGGGCCAGCGGATCTCCCGCCTCGGCAGCTTCGAAAATGCGAGCGGCCGTGATCTCCTGGGTATCGCCGTCGGCCAGCCCGGAGAGGCTCGACGCCATCCCCATGGCCAGCAAGCGGGTCGCCGTTTCAGCCAGCGCCCTGCCTCCCACCCGTTGATTGAGACAGCCCCGCCGCCCACAGATGCATGGTGGGCCGTCACGTTCGACGGGCATGTGCCCGAACTCCCCCGCGCAACCACTGTGGCCGCGAACGAGGCGGCCGTCCAGGACGAGAGCCCCGCCCACTCCGGTACCGACGGCGACCACGGCCAGCGAGCGCGCGCCCCGGCCCAGTCCGAACGTCAACTGCCCGACGGCGAGGGCATTGACGTCGTTCTCCACGAACGCCGGCACGCCGGTGGAGGCCTGTAGGTGCTCGGCCACTGCCACGTGGGCGAGCTCGGGGACGAGATTCATCGAGCTCACCACCATGCCTCGGTCGATGTCGACGATACCAGGCAAGCCGACACCGACGCCTTCGAGGTGGAAGCGGCGGTTCCGGGCGCGCTCGACCAGCTCATCCACGACCGCCATCAGGGTGTCCAGCGCGTTGCCCTGCCGACGCGTGGGCGACTCGACGGCCGTCAGCACCTCACCCTGCGGCGTGAGCAGCCCTCCGGAGATGGACGTCGCTCCCACGTCGATCCCGATGATCACCGGCTCCATGGCCTTCATGCTCCGGCAAGAGGCGTGCCCAGCGTGGCGGGCAGAAATTCCGCGGGTTTACCAGGGGCGAATGCAAGCTGACGTTGCATCTGGACGCCGTCCGGCACGCTCGAACGCAATCCCAGCTTGCGGGCGCGCGGGCTACGGCCGGAGCGCGGCAAGGAGCTCGCCCAGAGGGGGGTCGGCCGCGAGCCCGTCCACAGTCCTGATCACCCGTTCGGCCTGTTCGCGAGGCAACACGAGCGAGGCGTTGCCGACGAACTTCGCCTGCACTTCCTGCCGCGTGAGCGGGGAATCCGGCCCGCCCCGCGGCCGGTCACGGCGCTCGCGGACCACCCGGCCGCCGGCGAGCGTGATCTCGACGTCGCCCACGAACTGACGGGGGTAGTCGATGGTCGGATCGATTTCGTAGCCGACCCGCCGGGCGACGTCGAGCACCTCGGGATCGCGGACGGCCTCGTCGGTGAACTCGGCCAGCCCGGCCCGGCCCTTGATCAGGATCACGGCGACCAGGTACGGCAAGCTGAACTTCGCGGCATAGCCGTTGGGTGGTCGGTGCTTGGCGGCGAGCGGCTCCCACAGGCGGGGCAGCGGCCCCGCCGCGGTGCGGCAGCGGACGGCCGTGACGTCTCCGGCCCGGATCCGATGCGCCTCGCGCAGCCGGAGCGCGCAGTCCATGTACGGCTGCGCGATCGAGCCGCAGGGATAGGGCTTCAGCGTGAGCTGCTCGAGCTCCCATGCTCGCCCCAGACTCTCCAGGAGCGCCTGGAGCCGGGTGGGGTCGTGAGAGCCGGCAAAGGCCGCGTAGAGACCGTGCGCGCCCTCGAACACGCTCTCGGGCCCGGTGAAGCCTGAGCGGGCGAGCAGCGTGGCCACGACGCCGGCGTGGGCGGCCCAGCCGGGGTGCAGCCGCTTCGTCCACGACCCGTCCGCGAGGTACTCGATGATGCCGGCCGCCTGGCTGCCGCATACGCCGAACGCGTGCACGAGCTGGTCCTCGGCGAGGCGATAGAGCCTCCCCGCGGCGGCGGCGGCCGCGAAGCCGCCGGCGATGGCCGTCGGATGGAAGTGGCGGGCATGCAGCGCGCCGGGAACAGCCAGACCCACGCGGCACATGACCTCGACACCCGCGATCAGGGCCTCCAGCACCGCCTGGCCTCGCGCCCCCACCGCCTCGCCCACCGCCAGCGCGGTCGTCACGGCGACGCAGCCGGTGTGGACGATGGCATCCTCGCGCGTGTCGTCGAAATCCAGGCCGTGGGCCAGCGTGGCGTTGGCCAGGACGGCATTGGCCGATGCCGTCCGGGCCCGGGTGCCGAGCAGCCCGCTCTCGGGCGTCCCGCCCAGGCGCTCGGCCACGTCGAGCACGGCGCGGCCGAAGTCCTCGCGTGACGCCGCCAGGCCGTTGCCGAGGGTATCCAGCGCGAGCAGCGCGGCCTTGTCGACTACCGGCGCCGGCACCCGGTCCAGCGTGAGGCCCAGGACGAAGCGGGCAAGCTGTCTGGCGGCGGTGGCAACAGCCACGAGGCCCCTTCTACGCCGGGGCCGGCGCCGTTGACAAGCCCTCGCCTTCCCGGTACCGTCCCCTCTCGATCCCAGGCGGGGCAGATGCCCCGGCATGGTCGACCTCAAGGACGCCGTGCGGGTCGCCAGCGCCGAGGGCAAACGCTTGGACCGGGCGATGAAAGAGGTCAAGCTGCCCAAGTACGAGTCGTCGGGCCGCTACAACGAGTTCTTGCCCATGAACGTCGAGCGGCTGTGCCTGTACTGGCGCAACGGCTGGCAGTAGCGGAGGTGCGTGAGCACGTCTGACGTCCACATCACCAAGGAGACATGACATGGCCCAGTTGAGGATTCCCCTGGATGCGCAGCGGTTCTCCAAAGGCCTGACCTGGAAGGACTACATGGCCCAGATGGGAGACACGCGCGCCCGCACCGAGCAGAACTACAAGAACTCGGAGCTGACCCCCGAGGAGAAGAAGTTCTTCGGTAGCATCACGCAGGTCCCCTACGTCATGATGCTGGCCGAGAACTGGTGCGGCGACGTCCACCGCAACTCCCCGCTCGTCGCCCACATCTGCGAGGCGATGCAGAACTGCGACTTGCGCGTCTTCTTCCGCGACAAGGAAACGGACCTGCGCGACACCTTCCTCAACAACGGCTACCAGTCCATCCCGGTCGTCGTCTTCTTCGACAAGGACTGGAACGAGATCGGCCGCTGGGTCGAGCGCGCGCACGCGGCGACGGCCAAGGTCGCCGGGATCCGGTCCCGGACGGTGGAGGCGGCTCCTCCCGACAAGCAGGAAGCCGCCATGGGCGAGTACCGCAAGCAGGTCCAGGCCGAGTACGAGGTGCCCGGGGGCCCGCTGTGGCGGTCCGCCGCCCAGGAGATCAAGGCGCTGCTGGAGCAGCGGCTCGGGCTCGCCGCCAAGAAGTAGTCCGTTCCGCGCCCGGTCCTGACACCTTTCCGCCCCAAGGTCGGGAGGGTGTCAGGACCCGGCGATGCCTCGCCTGTGCGGATCGAGACCCCTACCACGGCGCCCCGTCGGGCCGCCGTCCTCGTGATCGTCCTGCTCGGCTTGCTGCTGTCCGTCCCCGGCCTGGTGGGCGCTTACTGGGTGATCGTCATCAGCTCGGCGCTCGCCCTGTCCATCGCGTGTCTGGGCGTGAACCTCCTGCTCGGCTACACCGGGCTTCTCTCGCTCGGCCACGCGGCCTATTTCGGGACGGGGGCCTACGCCGGCGCCTTTCTCTATGCGTTCGGCGACGCCGAATCGCTGGAGACGTATCTGGCCGCGGGCGTCGGCGCCGCCACGGCCCTGGCCGCCGTCTCGGGACTCGTCTGCGTCCACGCCACGCGCCTGCACTTCAGCATCCTGACCGTGGCACTGGCCCAGGTGCTGCACTCGCTCTTCGTCGGCGGCGCGGTATTCCTGCCCTTCGGCGACCGGGGCAAGGGCTTCTACCTCGTCGGGCACGGCGGCTTCCACATCCCCCGGTTCACCATCGCCGGGATCGATCCGGGCCCGGAAGCCTTCGTCACGGTCCTGTACTACATCATCCTGACGGCGTTCCTGATCTCCCTCGGGCTCATGTGGCGGCTCGTGAGGTCACCCTTCGGCACGGCGCTGCGCGCCATCCGGGACAACGCCACCCGGGCGGCCTGCGTGGGCATCCCCGTGCGGAGCTATCGCTGGCGGGCCTTCGTCATCTCGGCCATGTTCACCGGCCTGGCCGGCGGACTCACCGGCCAGCTCGACCGACAGATCACTCCCCAGCAGCTCGACTGGTTCTTCTCGATCCAGCTCGTCGTGGCCACCGTCCTGGGCGGGCCCGGGCGCTTTTTCGGCCCGGTGGGCGGCGCCTTCCTCGTCGTGGCCCTGAAGGAGGTCGCGCTGCGATTCGCCCTCTACCACAACGCGATCCTGGGTGTCCTGCTCGTGGCGATCGTGATCGCCCGCCGTCGCGAGCGGGCCGCCACTCCCGACCGCTTCATCCCGGAGGTGGGCCGATCGGCGCCCTGGGCCTGACGTCAGCTTTAGTCGGCGCCGAACGCCCGCTGCACGAGGGCCCACGCCGCCTCGGCGAGCGGGCGAGCCCGACGACCGCGATCGCGAGCGTTGGGGTCGTTGGCGGTCCCGGCCAGTACCCGCCCCATGATCCCCTGGGCGATGGCGGCGAGCCGGAACATCGCGAAGGCGATGTAGAAGTCCCACTGCGGGATGCCCGGGCGCCCGGTGCGCCGGCAGTACCAGTCCAGGTATTGCGCCTCGGACGGGATACCGGCCGGACGTTCCTGGCCGGCAAAGCCCTCGAACTGCTCGTGGCGCAGGCGAAAGGGCAGGCAGTTGTAGCCGAGATCGGCCAGCGGGTGACCGAGCGTCGACAGCTCCCAGTCCAGCACGGCGGCGATCCGCGGTTCGCTCGGATAGATCAACATGTTGCCGAGCCGGAAATCGCCGTGGACCAGGGTCGTCTCGTCGCCCGGCGGGATGTGGGCGGGCAGCCACACGATGAGGCGCTCCATGGGCTCGATCGTTTCGGTCGCCGACGCCCGGTACTGCGAGGTCCAGCGATGGAGCTGCCGCGCGAAGTAGTTCCCCGGCTTGCCGAAGTCCTCCAGCCCGGCCGCCCGCCAGTCCACCGTGTGCAGCCGCGCCAGAACGTCGGCCAGCGCCTCGTAGATCCCGGCCCGGTGCTCCGGCTCGACGCCGGGCAGCCGCGGGTCCTTGAACACACGGCCCGGCACGTACTCCATCACGAAGAACGGCGTGCCGGCGACGGCCGGATCCTCGCACAACGCGTAGGTGCGAGGCACGGGGACGCCGCGGCCGGCCAGCGCCGTCATCACGCGGTACTCGCGCTCCACGGCGTGCGCGGAAGGTAGCAGCTTGCCCGGTGGCTTGCGACGCAGCACGTACTCCCCGCTGCCGGCCTGCAGGTAGTACGTCGGATTCGACTGCCCCCCCACGAACTGCCGCATCGTGAGAGGGCCCCGGAAGCCTTCGACGTGACCCTCCAGGTATCGCTCCAGCGTCGGCACATCGACCCGATGGGTCTCCAGCACGTCGATCGTTCCGGCCAGGGGCGCCGCAGGGTGCGTCATCGCGACCAACAAGATAGGCCAAGGCCGCCGGCCGCGCCATCTCGACTTCGCCGGCGCCCTTCCTGCCGGTGCGAGGGCGGCTCCGGGAGGCTAGAGTTCCACCCAGGCCCGAGCCATCGCCAGGCCCTGGGGAATGACGCCGATGCCCTCCCCGCCTTCGCTCAGCACCGTGTCGGCGAGCACGCCCGTCAGCCCGACCGAGCCGCCGCCGTAGACGAGGCCCAACCGGCGGCGCGCCAGCTCAACCCCGCGCGCCCGTGCGGCCCCCGCGTACTCGGGCCGCGCGCCCGCCGACGATCCGGCAAAGACGCAGACGCGGGTCATCGGGCCAGGACGTGGGCTTCGACGAACTCCCGGCTGAGCGTGCCCGTGCAGGTCTCCTCCACCGGTCCTTCCAGGCGCAGCGACCAGTCGGGCCGCACGTGTACGGCGAGCTCACCTCCCGGCATGCGCACCAGGACGCGGCCGTGGTCGCAGACACCCCGGCGGACGGCCGCGGCGGCCGCCCCGCAGGAGGACGAGCCGGAGGCCAGCGTATAGCCGGCACCGCGCTCCCAGATGAGGATGTCCAGCGCGTCCCGTCCGGTCACCCGGGCGAATTGCACGTTGGTGCGGTTGGGAAACGCTTCATGGGTCTCGAGCTGCGGACCCAGCCGCCGGCAGGCCGCCTCCTCCAGCCTGTCGACGAACACCACGCAGTGCGGGTTGCCCACGGACACCGCCGTCACCAGGAGCCGGGTGCCATCGGCCAGGCGCAGTGGGACGTCCACGGCCTCGTCGGCGTCCGCGCGGATGGGGACCTCGTGGGGGCGAAACGTGGCGCGTCCCATCTCCACGGTGACGTAATGGACCCGGCCCTGCTGGACATGGAGCCGGCACTCGACGATGCCGCCTTTAGTGTCCACCGTGAACGTGTCCCGCTTGGCGTGGCCGTGGTCCCACAGGTACTTGGCGAAGATCCTGAGCCCGTTGCCGGACTTCTCGGCCTCGCTGCCGTCGGGATTGAAGATCCGCAGCCCGAAGTCGGCCCGGGGCGACGGGACCCGCAGCAGAATGCCGTCGGAGCCGACCCCACGATTGCGATCGCAGATCCGGACGATGGCCTGACCGCTCAGTGGCCCCGGCAGGTCGCGCTGGTCGACGACGAGATAGTCGTTGCCCAGGCCGTGGCTCTTGACGAACGGGATCACGCGCGGTCCGCAGACCGCGGGTGGATGGCGGGGCTCGTCCCCCACCTACCGTCGGTCAGGCGGCACGTAGGGCTGGCGCGCCGGCCCCGTGTACTCGGCGCGCGGGCGGATCAGCCGGTTGTGGGCGTGCTGCTCCAGCACGTGCGCCGCCCAGCCGGCGACCCGGCTCATCGCGAAGATCGGCGTGAACTGGTCGGTGGGGATCCCCATGCAGGCGTAGGCGGCGCCCGAGTAGAGGTCGACGTTGGGATAGATCTTCTTCTCCTCGCTCACCACCCGGGCCACGATATTGAGGATCTCGACGTAATGCGTCCGCCCCGTCTGCTGGCCCAGTTCGGTGGCCAGCCGCCGCAGGTGCTTGGCTCGAGGGTCCTCCACCCGGTAGACCCGGTGACCGAAGCCCATCACCCGGGTTTTGTCGGCCAGGGCCTTGCGGATCCAGGCCTCCGCGCGGGCAGGCGTGCCGATCTCCTCCACCATCCGCATCACCTGCTCGTTGGCGCCGCCGTGCAGCGGACCTTTCAGCGCGCCGATTCCCGAGACGATGGCCGAGTGCAGATCGGAGAGCGTGGCCGCCGTCACCCGGGCCGCGAACGTCGAGGCGTTGAACTCGTGGTCGGCGTGCAGGATGAGCGCGACGTCGAACGTCTTGGCGGCGAGCTCGGTGGGTTTCTTGCCCGACAGCATGTAGAGGAAGTTGGCGGCGAGGTTGAGACGCGGGTTGGGCGCCACCGGAGACTTGCCGCGCCGCAAGCGCTCCCAGGCCGCGACCAGGGTGGGCAGCTGGGCGGTCAGCCGTGTGGCCTTGCGTATGGTGGCCTCGCGGGAGTTGTCGGCGGCATCGGGGTCGAACGCCGACAGCGCGGAGACGCCGGTGCGCGCGACCTCCATGGGCGTGGTCTTCTTCGGCAACTGCCGGAGCATCGCCACCAGCTTGGGCGACAGCTTGCGCGACGCGGTGGCCGACAGCGCCTTGACGTGGGCGTCGAGCTCCTTGCGGCTCGGCAGGCTGCCATGCCAGAGCAGGTAGACGACCTCCTCGAACGAGGAGTGCTGGACGAGCTCGTCGACGTCGTAGCCGCGGTAGAGCAGGCGCCCCTGGCGCCCGTCGATGAAGCAGATCTCCGAGGTCGAGACGACGACATCCTCGAGACCTTCCTTGAAGCTTTCGCTCATACCTGCCCCTCGCCCGGGTGTTTGGAGACGGATTGCTTTTATCATAGCTGCCAGGAGCCTTCAAGGCACGCCCCGTGAGTCTCAGCGAGTTCTACGACCACCACCCCATCGACGAGGAACACGTCCTGACGAGCGCGGCACGCCGGCGCGGGACGCTGGCGGGGCTGCACGCCGAGGACTTCTTCGACTTCGATCAGGACCACTACGGCGGCCTGGCCGCGGTCGAGACCCTGGCCCGGCGTGCCGCCATCGGGCCCGGGTGCCGCGTGCTCGACGTGTGCGCCGGCCTGGGCGGTCCGGCGCGCGTTCTGGCCCAGCGCCTGGGCTGCCGCGTCGTGGCCCTGGAGCTGAACCACCGGCGCGCGGCCGGTGCGGCGCGGCTCACCCGCCGCGTGGGCCTGGCGGGACCGGTCACGGTCGTGCGCGGCGACGCCGCCAGGCTCCCGCTGGCGGCCGGCCGGTTCGACGCGTGCCTGAGCCAGGAGGGGTTGCTGCACGTCGCGGACAAGCCGGCGGTGCTCGGCGAGTGCCGCCGCGTGCTGGTGCCCGGAGGGCGCCTGGCGTTCACCGATTGGATCGCGCGGCCTCGCCTGGCCGACCGTGAGCGCGCCCGACTGCGCGACTGGATGGCGGCGACGACGCTGCAGACGCTGGACGGCTACCGGGCCCTCCTGGGCCGGGCTGGCTTCGGCGCCATCGAGGTCGAGGACATCACCGACGAGTGGCGGCCCCTGCTGCGGCGGCGCCTGCACGTGCACCGCGCCCTGCAGGACGAGACGGCAGCCCGCTTCGGGGAGCGCTGGTCGCGGGAGTTTCTGGAGCTGGATCGATTCTTCGTGGAGCTGGTCGAGGCCGGCAAGCTCGGCGGTGGCCGATTCACCGCGCTCCGCTGAGGGCTCGCCTCAACGCAGCTTTCGCAGGATGTCCTTCAACCCTTCCTCGATCCGCCGCTGCTCGCCTTCGCGCAGCAGGGATCCGGGCGCGATGGCGATCTTCGGCGCGGCGGCGGTCCCCGTCACCCGTGCCCGCAGCTGGCGGCGCGAGGCGGTGACGTTGAGCTCGACGTTCATGGCGCCCGAGGCCAGGGCATAGGTGCCGGCGGCGGTGGCCTTGAGGGCGCGCCCGCTGAGCGTGAGATCGCGCGTGGACACCACGCCGTTGGTGATCGTGTAGGTGGCGGTGATCGAGTCGTAATCGAGGGCCGAGTCGAGCGCGCCGGCCGGCAGCTCGCCGCCCAGCACCGACTCCAGGGCGCCGCCCAGGCGGACGACGCGGTCCAGCAGCGCGAGGGCCTGGGCGCCCACGACCTTCCCCGCCCCCACGCGGAGCCGGCCCTTGCCGTCGAGGGTCGTCCACAGCGCGGCCGGCTGCGCCGCCGCCGAGCCGGTGAGATCCAGCGGCCCCGTGACCGCGTATCCCTGGCAGAGGAAGTCCACCAGGACCTTGTCCAGCGGCACGGCCTTGAGGGCGAGATCGCCGAGCTCCGCGCGCATGGGCGTTCCGAGCGTCGCCACCAGATTGGTGGTGATCGTGCCCTTGCCGATCGCGGTCGTCACCGGTCGCACCGTGACCCGTAGATCCTCATAGGTCAGATTCAGCTTGACCGGCTCCAGCGCCAGCGTGCGGCGCTTGGGATCCGGGCACTGCGGGTTGCGCTGGGTGATCGTGACGTCGGTCAGCTCGACCTCGCCAGCGGCGCGCGGCTTGCCCACGGTGCCGCCGAGGGTCAACGCGCCTTTCAGCCCGCCGGCGATGGCCGGCTCGGGCCCCAGGGCCGCCGCCACCAGCTCGCGCACCTGCTTGCCCTCGAGGGCGACGGTCCCTCGTACGGGAGCGCCGGTCACCGTGCGCGAGCCGTTGAGGCCGATCGTGCCCTCGCTGATCCTCAGCACGAGGTCCCCCGGCGTGACGCGAGCGTTGCCGCGAAAGCCCAGAGGCCCCGCGCTCGGCGTCAGCGTGAGGTCGAGATCCTCCACCCGGTAGCGCTGGGCCTCGCCGCCGGTGCGCGACTCGTAGACGACGACGCCGTCCTCGATCTTCACCTGCGAGGCGATCACGCCCGCCGCCCCGGGGCCGGGGCCGCCGGGACCCTTGGGCCGGGCGGGCGGCGCCTCGGCCGGGCCACCCAGCGTGGCGACGTTCCAGGTGCCGTCGGCGGCCTGAACCAGCGAGATGACCGGCTCCTTGAGCACGAAGTCACCCAGCTCGACCCGCAACCGGAGCAGCGGCCAGAAGCGGAGCCGCACCTCGGCCCGCTCCAGCTTGAGGAACGGCGTCTTGCCGAACTTCGGGTCCTCGGCCACTTCGAGGTCGCGGAGGACGACCGCCGGCCGCGGAATGACCGACACGGACACCGACGAGAACCGCACCGGGCGACCGAGCGCCTGGCTGGCGGTGTTGGCGATCAGCGACTGGATGCGCGGCGTGTCGACCAGGAAGGGGACGGCGATCACCGCAGCGAGCACGAGGACGAGGATCGCCGCCAGGGCGACGGCGATCCACGTCCATACACGCCTCATGCCCAGAATTGTAGCCCGGGCGGCGAGCTAGGGCAGCAACAGCACCTTGCCGGTGGTCCGGCGGCTTTCCAGGGCCCGGTGGGCCTCCGCCGCATCCTTGAGCGGGTACTCGAACTCGGTGCGCAGCTTCAGCTTGCCGTCCCGAATCCAGCCCAGCACCTCGCCGGCTCGCGCCACGAGCTCGTCCCGGGTCCCGATGTAGTGGAAAAGGCTCGGGCGCGTGAGGAAGAGCGAGCCCTTCTGGTTGAGGATCTGCGGGTCGATCTGGCCGATGGGCCCGCTGGACTGGCCGAAGAGGGCCATGAGCCCGCGAGGCGCCAGACTGTTGAGGCTCTTGTCCCAGGTGGTCTTGCCCACGGAATCGTAGACGACCTGCACGCCCTTGCCGCCCGTGATCCGCTTGACCTCCGCCTCGAAGTCCTGTTGCGTGTAGAGGATGGTGTGATCGGCGCCGGCCTCGCGGGCGAGCTTGGCCTTGTCCTCGCTCGACACGGTGCCGATCACGCGGGCCCCCCGGAGCTTGGCGATCTGCACGAGGAGCAATCCCACCCCCCCGGCCGCCGCATGCACGAGGCACGTCTCGCCCGCCTTCAGCGGATACGTCGAGCACGCCAGGTAGTGGGCCGTCATGCCCTGCAGCATGGCCGCCGCGCCTTGCCTGGTGGTGACCCCGGCCGGAAGCTTGACGAGGCGGGCGGCGGGCACCGCGGCCAGCTCCGCGTAGGCGCCGGCGGCGCCGGTGTAGGCCACCTTGTCGCCGACCTTGAGGTCGGTGACGCCGGAGCCCAGTGCGGTGACGGTGCCGCCGCCCTCCATGCCCAACGTGAAGGGCACCTCGGTCTTGTAGAGACCCGTCCGGTAGTACACGTCGATGTAGTTCAGCCCGGCGGCATCGATCTTGATCAGCGCCTCGCCGGCCTTGGGTGTCGGTTCCGGCACGTCTTCGTAGCGCAGCACCTCGGGACCGCCGGTTGTGTGAATGCGAACGGCTTTCATCGACGACCTCCTCAACGTGGTGAGTTCTGGCGCGGGGTGCGGCGGATTATAGCACCGGGTGCGTGCGCGCCCGGGCCCGCCGGGCCGACCGCGCCATCGGCCACTGCCGCAGCGGCGGCGGCACCAGCGGCCGCGCGTGGCGCACGAGCCAGGCCAGCGCCACGAGGGCCCGACGGTGCCGGGCGGTCCAGCGTATGCCGTAGGCCTCGCGGATCGCGTCCGGCAGCAGGCCGACCGCGGTGAGCTGGAGCAGCCAGCGAACCGGCCAGCAGTGACGCAGCACGGGGGGCGTCAGAAGCTCCCGGGCCAGCCGGCGCGCCGTCGCCGTCACGACGATGTCGCCGCTGGCCAGCATGCGGGCCATATAGGCGTCCAGCTCGGCCTGGCTGCGGGGCAGCGAGCTCGGGGACAGGCCCAGCAGCGGGGCGGCGGCGGCGCTCTCCGCGCAATACCGGTCCTTGTCGTCCCCGGTGAGCGGGCCCACGTAGAGCTCGTAGGCGCTCATGAAGGCATGCAGGCACGTCGCATGCACCCAGGCCAGCAGCGCCGGATCGTGAGCCGTGTACCGCGTGCCCCGCGGAAATGGGCCTTCGGCGTCGGTCAGGGCGCCGTGCACGCGGTCGTGCACGGCGTTGATGGCGCCGGCGATGCGCCGGGCCGCTTCCTCGCCCCCGAACGTCAGCGTGACCATGGCGTGCAGCGTGCGGTGCAACCGCCGCCAGGGGGCCAGCCATCCCCGGCGGAAGCCGCTGTGGTCGGCGACGCCGCGGGCCACCAGCGGGTGAGCGAATTGCAACAGGATGGCGCTGCCCCACCCCAGGAGCAGCACGACCTCGCCGTGGATCTTCCACGACACCTCCGGCACGTCGAGCACCGACGAAGCTGTGCTCACCGCATCTCCGCCAGGTCGATGGGGAATCGGGCGATCGGTTGGCCGTTCGCATTGGCGATGATGAGGATCAGCTTGGCGGTTGCCTTGAGATCCCGGGTGGGAAACCAGTATTCACAGCGCGCCAGGAACCGGCCGGCGTCGGGACGGGCCGTGTGCTCGTTCTGGACCAGCGCCGGGGCGATCTCGCGGTCGCCGGCCAGCAGGCGCGGCCGCAGATGCCGGGCGAAGTCCGGGCGCGCTCCGTAGAGCTGCACCGACAGCGTGATCCGGTCCCGGTAGTCGCGCAGGACGCGCTGCCGATCTTGCTGCGTGAGCGCCTCGTTGCGGAAGGCGGCGTGGCGCGCGGCCAGAGCCAGACGGTGGAAGGGCGTCAGGACGCTCACGCTCTCGCCGGAGCCGTTCACCACCCGCCACTCGTCACCGAAGCTCTCGCTGATGATGCTGCGCTCGCCCTCGCGCAGCGCCTCGGCCTGTGCCTGTTCCCCGAGCGTGAAGGAGGCCGCGCCGGCGGCCGGCGCGGCCGTGGCCAGCGCCACGGCCAGCCACGCCACCCGGGCCCCGCCCTTCACGGCGGCTGTCCGACCACTACGCGGTGAAAGTCGCCCGGGTCGAAATACCGCATGGCCACCCGCTGGACGTCGGCCGCCGTCACCTGGCCGATGCGCTCGCGGTAGCGGTCGGCGTAATCCAGACCGAGCCCCAGCTCCTCGACGGCGACGATGAAGTCGGCGACCTTCGCGGAGGTGTCCAGACGCAGGGGAAAGCTGCCGATGAGGTAGGCCTTGGCCAGCTCCAGCTCGCGCTCCCCCACCGGCGTCCGGGCCATGCGGGCCAGTTCCTCCTCGAAGATCCTGGTCACCCTCGGGACTTCCTGGTTTCGCGTCTGGGCCGACACCCTGAAGGAGGCGCCGTACTTGCCGGGCGCCAGATAGCTGAAGACGGCGTAGGCCAATCCGCCCTCGTCCCGCACGCGGGCGTACAGGCGCGAGGCCGATCCGCCTCCCAGGATGTATGAGGCGACGGTGAGTGGATAGTAATCGGGGTGCCGCTGGTTCACGGCCTGCCGGCCGAGCACGATCGTGGCCTGGGTGAGATCCCGCTTGACCGTCTCCGAACCGGCCGCCATGCCGACGGGCGGCGACGGCGGTGTCGGCGGCGTCCCGCCCGGCCGCGGCCACGCCCCGAACCGGGCGAGAATCTCCCGGCGGGCCTGGGCCGCGGTCACCGCGCCCACCATCGCGATGATCGTGGAATCGGGACGCACGAACTCTCCCCAGAACTTCACGACATCGTCGCGCCCGAGCCGTCCCACGGACTCTCGCGTGCCTTCCACGGGCGTCGCATAGGGATGGCCCGGGAACAGGAGGCGGGACAGAGCGCGGGCCGCAACGACCTCGGGACTCTCCTCCGACCGCTGGATGGCCGCCTGGATCTCGGCCACCTTGCGCTTGACCTCGGCCTCGGGAAACTTCGGGCGCAACACCACGTCGGCGAGCAGGTCGAGCCCCAGCCTCACGTCCTTGGCCAGGACCGCCAGCGACACGGTGAGCCCGTCGCGCCCGGCTCCGGCCTCCAGCCGGCCGCCCACGAACTCGATGGCCGCATCGATCTCCTGGCCCGAGCGCGTCCCGGCGCCCCGGGTGAGCACCGTGCCGGTGAGGTTGGCCAGCCCTTCGCGCCCGGCCGGATCGAAGACGGCGCCGGCCCGGTGCAGCACGCGCACCGCGACGATGGGAATGGCTGGCCGCTCGGCCACCAGTAACACGATGCCGTTGGGCAGGACCTCGCGATGGGCGAGCGGTCGCCCGGCCGCCGTCGCCGGGGCCGACGCGACCGCGAGGAGCGCGAGCAACAGCAGCAGGCTCGCCATCGGCCGGCGCCGGCGCGGCAGTCGGCCGTCAAGGCAGCGGTAGCAAGACACCGACATTCTTTCGATCGGCCGGGAAGTACATTCGGGCTACGCGCTGCACGTCGGCGGCCGTCACCGCCCGAATGCGATCCACGTAGGCGTCGAGGAGCCGGTAGCCGCCGATCATCTCGAACCGGGCCAGGAGCGCGGCGCGCCGGTACACGGAATCCTGCTGGAAGACGAATGAGGCCTCGACCTGGTTCCGGGCCCGCGCGAGCTCCTCGGCGGCCACCGGCTCGCTGCGCAGCTGCTCCATCTCGTCCAGGAGCGCCTGTTCCAGCGTCTCGGGCGTCTGGCCGGGCATCGGGGTGGCCCAGAACCAGAAGAGGTTCGGATCGAGCGAGAAGTAGGAATAGTCACCGCCCGCCTCCAGGGCCAGCCGGCGGTCGTAGACGAGGCTGCGGTAGAGCCGGGAGGCCCGCCCCCCGGACAGGATCACGGACAGCGTCTCCAGGGCCGGCGCGTCGGGGGATTTCTGGCTGGGCACATGCCAGGCCAGATACACGATCGGGAGCTTCGCCTGCTTCTGGATGATCACGCGCCGCTCGCCGTTCTGGACCGGCTCGGTGACCACCACCGGGGGCGGATCGGCGCCGCGGGCGATGCCGCCGAACTGCCGCTTGACCTGATCGAGCACCGCCGGCGCCTCGATGTCCCCCACCACGACCAGGGTCGCGTTGTTGGGGACGTAGTGGACGTCGTAGAAGGCCCGGATCTCGGCCGGCGTGATGCGTTTCAGGTCCTCCATCCAGCCGATGATCGGCGCGCCGTAGGGGTGGGCCTTGAACGCGAGAGAGCTGACCTCCTCGCCGAGGAAGCTGCCGGGATCGTCTTCCGTCCGCGTGCGCCGCTCCTCGATGACGACCTCTCGCTCGGCGTTGATCTCCTTGGGCTCGAGGAGCAGGTTGCGCATGCGGTCGGCTTCCAGCTCGAGCACGAGGCCGACCTTGTCGGCCGCGATGTTGACGAAGTACGACGTCAGGTCCTGAGTGGTGAAGGCGTTGTCCTGGCCGCCGTTCTGTTCGATCAGCCGGGCGAACTGACGGGGTCCATACCGATGGGTACCCTTGAACATCATGTGCTCCAGGAAGTGGGCGATCCCGGTGGCGCCCGGCCGCTCGTTGCGGGAGCCCACGCGGTACCAGAGCTGGACCGACGCGATCGGGCTGCGGTGGTCTTCGAGCAGGAGCACGCGCAGGCCGTTGTTCAGGGTCGTCGCCAGCACGGCCGCGGTGCCGGCCGAGGGCGCCTGGGCGACGACGGGAGCGACGGAGACGCCGACCAGGACGACGGCGAGGAGCAGACGCTGCACGAGAACGATTATACCCACGGAACCGGCGGGGCCTGTCCTATTGCAGCCGTTCGCGCGCGGTGACGAACACCTGGCGCAGCATGGCCCGGGTCAGCTTGCCGGTGAAGGTGTTCTGTTGGCTCGGATGGTAACTGGCGATGAGGGTCACCCCGTCGGCGAACGTCGTCTCGGCGCCGTGACCGAAGGTGGGCAGTGGCGTGGGGAGCTCGAGCCCGAGGGCCCGGCGGGCGCCGAGGTAGGCACGCCAGCCGATGTGGCCCAGGCCGACCACGACGCGGACCCGCGATAGCAGGCGCAGCTCCTCGAGCAGGTATGGCCGGCAGTTGGCGATCTCGTCGATCTGCGGGCGGTTCGCCGGCGGCGCGCAGCGAATGGTCGCGGTGATGTAGGCGTCGCGCAGCCGCAGGCCGTCGGTCCGCCGCACCGAGTCGGGCTGGTTGGCGAAGCCGGCCTCGTAGAGCGCGCGGAAGAGCCAGTTCCCGCTCTCGTCCCCGGTGAACATGCGCCCCGTGCGGTTGCCGCCGTGGCCGGCCGGCGCCAGCCCGATGAGCAACAGCCGCGCGCGCGGATCCCCGAAGCCGGGCAGCGGCCGGGCCCAGTACGCCTGCCCCTGAAACCGCCGGGGCGGGGCCGTGGCCACCGCCTCGCGGTGGGCGACGAGGCGCGGACACCGACGGCACCGCACGATGCGCGCGTTGAGGCGCTCCAGCGAGACCTGACCGGGCACGGCGGGCGGATTGTGCCACGAGCGAGTCGTCATCGGCTCCCGTAGTAGAATCCGCCCACCGTGAGCAGTGACGCCGGCCGCGAAGGCCCGAAGTGAGAGGACACGACGGCCGCCGGGCCCGGGTGCCCGCCGTCGTGGTCCACGGCGGCGCCGGCGCCTCCCCGGCCGAGGGGCGCGACGAGCTGCGCGCCGGCGTGCAGGCGGCGGCGCTGGCCGGCTGGGGCCGTCTCGAGGCAGGTGGCAGCGCTGTGGACGCGGTCGAGGCTGCCGTCCGCGTGCTCGAGGATCATCCGCACTTCAACGCGGGGCGGGGCTCCGTGCTCACCACGGCCGGGACGGTGGAAACCGATGCCTCGATCATGGAAGGCGACCGCCTGCGCTGCGGGGCGGTCGGCGCCGTGTCCGGCATCGCGAATCCCGTCACCCTGGCCCGTCGGATCATGGAGGACGGACGACACGTGTTGCTGGTCGCCGAGGGCGCTCTCGGCTTCGCCCGCGTCCACACAGTGCCGGAGTGCGATCCCCGGACCCTGATCACCGACCGGGAGCACCGGCGCCATCGGGAAGCCCTGGCCCGGGCCGGCCCGGGCGGCGGCACGGTGGGAGCAGTGGCCCTGGACCGGCGCGGCACCCTCGCGGCGGCGACCTCCACCGGCGGAATGGCCGGCAAGCTGCCGGGTCGCGTCGGGGACAGTGCTCTGATCGGCTGCGGAACGTACGCCGATAGCACGATCGGTGGCGCCTCGTGCACGGGCCGGGGGGAAGCTATCATTCGCGTGGTGCTGGCTCGCCGGGCGCTCACGTATCTCAAGGACGCTGACGACGCCGACTACGCTGCCCGGGTGGCAGTGGACCTGCTCGTCGAGGAGGGAGGCGGCGACGGCGGACTCATCCTGCTGGACTGGCGCGGCCGGTTCGGCTGGGCCCACTCCACCCCCCTGATGCCCGTCGCCTGGATGTCCCCCGGCCTGGATGAACCCGGAGTCAATTGCTGAACCATCGTCAGGACTCTGATCGCGCGACAGATGCACCGCACAGCGCGGTTCCGGCGGGGCATGGGCGTGGCGAAGCCCGGGTGCCCATGCCCTGTCCAATGATCGCCGAGATCGAGGCGGCCCGAGAGCGCCTGCGTGGCGCCATCTACGAGACACCGTGCGCGTACTCGGCGACGCTGTCCGAGCTGACGAAAACCCGGTGCTTCGTGAAGCTCGAGAACCTCCAGATGACCGGCTCCTTCAAGGAGCGCGGCGCGGCCAACCTCCTGCTCCAGCTCGACGAGTCCCAGCGGCCGCGGGGCGTGGTGGCGGCCAGCGCCGGCAATCACGGTCTGGCGGTGGCCTTCCACGCGGCGCGCCTGAACATCCCGGCGGTGATCGTGATGCCGGAGTGGGCGCCGCTCATCAAGGTGACGTCGGCCCGTCGCTACGGGGCCGAGGTGATCCTGCACGGCGCCGACTACGACGAGGCCTACCGCCGGGCGCGCGAGCTCGAGGACAGTCGTGGGCTCCTGCTGGTACATCCGTTCGACGACCCCCGGGTCATCGCCGGTCAGGGCACCATCGGCCTGGAACTGCTGGAGCAGCGCCCGGACCTCGACGCCGTGCTGGTGGCGGTCGGCGGCGGCGGCCTCGCGGCGGGTGTCGCCCTGGCCATCAAGAGCCGCCGCCCCGAGGTGCGGGTGATCGGCGTGGAGGCCGACGTGCTGCCGGCCATGCGCCGTTCGCTGGACGCAGGGGAGCGCGTCACCCTGGCGCCGGCCTCGACGATCGCCGACGGCATCGCCGTGCGCCGCGTGGGCGAGCGGACCTTCGCGCTCACCCGCAAGCTGCTCGACGACGTCGTCACGGTGGGCGAAGAGGAGCTGGCTAACGCGATCCTGCTCCTGCTCGAGATCGAGAAGACCGTGGTCGAAGGCGCCGGCGCCGCCCCGCTGGCCGCCCTCGTCAATCGCGCCTTGAACCTCGAGGGCGCGCGCGTGGTCCTCGTGCTGTCGGGAGGCAACATCGACGTCACGATGCTGGCGCGCATCATCGAGCGGGGGCTGGTCAAGGACGGACGGCTGGTGCGGGTGGGCGTGCTGCTCAAAGATCGCCCGGGCGAGCTGGCCCGGCTGGCCGCGCTCATCGCGGACGAGCGGGCGAACATCGTGCACATCGAGCACAACCGGGCGTTCTCCCGGGCCGCCATCGGCAGCACCGAGGTCGATCTGACCCTGGAGACCTCCGGCCGGCCCCACGTCGAGCGCTTGCGCGAACGCCTGGCCGCCGACGGCTACCGCGTCGTGGAGCGCCCCCGCGACTGAGCGTCGGCGCCGGCTCCGCCGGGATGCTCCAGCGCGCTGATGATCGCCTGCTGCGTCCGGGCCGCGAGCTGGCGCGCCGCCTCCCGGGGCCCCAGCGAAGGGTCCGACCACTGCAGCGGGTGATACGTGATCGCGATGCGCGCGCGTCGCGGCAACAGCCGCTGCGGCGGCCACGCCTGGTGACCGCCGACGATCGTCACCGGCAGGACAGGCGCCCGCACGGCCACGGCCAGGCGAAAGGCCCCCGCGCGGAAGCGACCGATCCGGCCATCGAGGCTGCGGCCCCCCTCGGGAAAGATCATCACTGCCGCGCCAGCCTGGAGCAGCCGAACGGCCTCGCGGGTCGCCCGGGAATCGGTCGAGTCGATGTCGACGGGAAAGGCGCGAAGCAGGCGGATGACCTGGCCGAACACGGGCACCTGGAAGAGTCGGCTCCACGCCATGTAGTGAACGGGTCGGCGGACGGGTAGGCTGACGAGGGGAGGGTCGGCGTACGTCTGGTGGTTGGGCGTGATCAGCACCGGGCCCGTCGTCGGGATGTTCTCGACACCGTGCAGGTCCAGGCCGAAGTAGCCGCGGGCCAACGCGTGGGCCAGGGGACGGAACAGGTCGAGGACGGGCGTCGACACGCCCCTACAGTACACAAAAGCGCGCGGGACCGGGTCACCCCGGTCCCGCGGTCTCACACCAAGAGGGTCTAGTCGTCGTCGTCTTCGACGGAATCGAGCTGGACTTCGACCGCCTCGAGACGCCGCCCCAACCGCTCCAGCCGGTCCTGGCATCGCACGCAGGTCTGGACCTCGGGCAGCGCCCGCAGCCGCGCGACCGCGATGGGCTCGCCACATTCCACGCACGTGCCATAGCCCCCGTCGCGAAGCCGCTCGAGCGCCGCCTGCAGCCGCTGGACGCGCGCGACCAGCAACTCGCGTGTCGCGAACCCGATCTCGCGCCGGACCGTCTCCTGGATCTCGTCGAACTCGTCGCCATCGACGGCGATCGGTCCTGGAAGTTCCTCTAGGGCGACGGCCCCGTCCATCTGGCGAAGCCGCCCCACGGCGGTCATCAGATCCTGCTCCAGCCGCTCCTTGACTCCGTTCATTGGCCCCCCTCCCGTCTGCGTGACGGCACCCGGGGCGGTGCAACTTGGGTGCCGAGCCTTCAGACGTAGGACGGGGCCGACTAATTCATTGAAAAGTCGGGACGACGACGACGACGAACGGCGAAGCACATCGGGGGCCGCGTGGGCAGAATGCGCCCAGGTGTGCCAGTCTGCCTTCAGCCGGGTGACCAAAATCAGGCGACGAGCACGAGTCCCGGCCCGGCCAGCGCTAGCGCGCCCGGCCGGACACGGGGCGAGGCCGGCGGCGGGCCACCCCGGTGCGGATGGCGGCTTGCGCCACCGCCGCGGCGACCGCCTCCGGCACCCGTCGGTCGAAGACGGACGGGGTGATGTACTCCTCGCCCAGCTCGTCCTTGCCCACGATGCCGGCCAACGCCTCGGCCGCGGCGATCTTCATGGCATCGTTCACCCGCCGGGCCCGCACGTCGAGCATGCCCCGGAAGAATCCGGGGAAGCAGTTCACGTTGTTGATCTGGTTGGGATAGTCCGAGCGACCGGTGGCCATGACTCGCACGTGGGACCCGGCCTCCTCCGGTCGGATCTCCGGGATGGGGTTGGCCATCGCGAACACGATGGCGTCCCGGTTCATCGTCTTCACGTCCTTGGCCGAGATGACGCCGGGCCCGGACAGCCCGATGAACACATCGGCGCCGGTCAGCGCGTCGCTCAGCGACCCGTGAATTCGCCGGGGATTCGTGTGCCGGGCGAACCACTCCTTCATCGGGTTCATGTTCTCGGTCCGCCCCCGGTACAGCGCGCCCGCGCGATCGCAGGCCACGATGTGCCGGGCCCCCACCTTCATGAGGAGCTTGGCGGTAGCGATCGCCGAGGCTCCGGCCCCGGAGAACACGATCCGGGCGTCGGCCAACCGCTTCTTGACGATCTTCAGGGCATTGAGCAGGGCGCCCAGCACCACCACCGCCGTGCCGTGCTGATCGTCGTGGAAGACCGGGATGTCCAGGTCCCGCTGTAGGCGCTCCTCGATCTCGAAGCAGCGGGGCGCCGAGATGTCTTCGAGGTTGATGCCGCCGAAGACCGGCGCAATCGCCTTCACGATGAGGACGATCTCGTTCACGTCCTGCGTGGCCAGACAGAGAGGAAACGCGTCGACGCCGGCCAATTCCTTGAAGAGCAGAGCCTTCCCCTCCATCACGGGCTGGGCCCCGCTGGGGCCGATGTCGCCCAGGCCGAGGACCGCCGAGCCATCGGTCACGACGGCCACGGTGTTCTGCTTGATCGTCAGCGCGTAGGCCTTCTCGGCGTCCTGGTGGATGGCCAGGCAGACGCGGGCCACGCCGGGGGTATAGGCCATGGACAGGTCGTCGCGGGTCTTGACCGAGACCTTGCCCCGGACCTCGATCTTGCCGCCCAGATGCATGAGGAACGTACGGTCGGAGGCGTTGACCACGCGGACGCCCGGCACGGCCCGGACACGATCGACGATCTGCTGGGCGTGGCGTTCGTCGCTGGCCTTGAAGCTCAGGTCGCGGGTGATGGTCGTCTTGTCGACCTCCACCAGGTCGATGGCGCCGATATCGCCGCCCGCCCGGCCGATGGCGGAGGTGAGCTTGCCCAGCATGCCGGGGCGGTTCGTGATCTGAAGCCGAACGGTCATGCTGTAGCTCGCACTGGGCGGGTTGGTCATGATGCGCTCCTGTCCGAGCCTCTCGGGCTCCCGAGTGAGCGGTATTCTACCTCTGTTGGAGCGCGCCGCCGCCCGCCAATCCCGGCGGGGCGCGCGGGCCCGGCGGGCGTTTGCGGCGCGTCGCCGGGGCGTAGTACGCTCAGCCGGACCGGCAACATCGAGGAGGACGCATGATCGACGTCAAGACCGCCGACCGGGAGCTGATGACCTACATCCGGCCGCAGACCTTTCCGGTGGCGATCCGGATGCTGAGGCCCGGCGAGGAGATTCCCGAGAAGGCCAAGCGCCCGGCCAGGGACTTCAAGAAGCTCAGCATGAACTGCCAGGTCATCGACATGGCGCGCCGATATGGCTGGACCATCGCCCTGACCCGCGAGGATCACATCTGCTCGCTGGGGATCGCCGCCCTCGGCTTCGAGAAGCCGACGCACCTGCACAACTCCGGCACGCTGTGCGAGGGCATGTACACGGAGACCAAGGAGGCCGGTCAGCGCTCGGAAGTCGCCGTCGATCGCTTCGAGCCGGGTGAGTTCTCCGCGCTGCTGGTCGCTCCCCTGGAGCGGGCGTCGTTCGAGCCCGACCTGGTGTGTGTCTACGGCAACCCGGCCCAGATCATGCGCCTGGTCCAGGCCGCCCTGTGGAAACAGGGGGGCAAGCTCACCTCGTCGTTCGCGGGGCGCGTGGCCTGCGCCGACATCATCGTGACGACCATGCAGACCGACCGCCCTCAGGTGATCATGCCCTGCTCGGGTGATCGGATCTTCGGCCAGACGCAGGACCACGAGATGGCCTTCACGATTCCCTGGCCCCAGATGGAGGACATCCTGGCCGGTCTGCGCGGCACGCACGCCGGCGGCATCCGCTACCCCATCACGCAGTTTCTGGAGTACGAGCCGAAACTGCCGCCCCGCTACCTGGAAGCCAACCGGGTGTGGGACGCCGAGCAGGGCCGCGCCCCCTACACGCCCCGCGACCGGGTCGTGGCCGCTTACAAGCGGACCTTCGCCGACCGCGTGCCGACGTACCCGATCGTGGCATCGTTCGCGGGGACGCTCGACGGGCTCTCCATCGAGGAATACTGCACGAGCCCCAGCAAGGCCATCAAAGCCATGCTGAACTACTTCGAGCGGTATCAGCCGGACGTGGTGCTGGCCTACAACGATCTGGCCAAGGAAGCGGAGGCCTTCGGCTGCCGGGTCAAGTACTCCGACTACGTGGTCCCGTCCATCGACGTCCACGTACTGGCCGAGGACAAGGCCCGGCTGGCCACGCTGGCCATGCCCGATCCGTACCGCACGGCTCGGCTGCCCGGATTCCTCGAGCAGTGCGAGGCGCTGGTGAACGCCCGCCCGCCGACGGCCATCGGAGCCGTGGCCGTGGGCCCCTGGACGATCGCCATGCTCCTGCGCAACCCGGAGACCATGCTGCTCGACACGTTCGAGGACCCGCAGTTCATTCACGACCTCATGCGGGTCGCCACGGACTTCTGCAAGCTGTGGGGCGACGCGATCGTGAAGACCGGGATCGGGCTGAGCTTCTCCGAGCCCACGGCGTCCATCAGCCTGATCTCGCCCGACAATTACCGCGACTTCATCGCTCCCTATCACAAGGAGCTCGTCGCCCATTTCAAGGCCAAGAAAGTGGGTGTGACCACCCACATCTGTGGCACGACGTACCCGATCTATGAGGACCTCATCCAGTGCGGCTTCACCACGATCTCCTTCGATCTGGACCAGCAGGCCGATCCCAGCCTCTACGTGGACCAGCTCGACCGCTTCATGCAGGTCGCCCGGGGGCGGGCGGTGGCGATCGGCAACGTCGACGCCACGAAGTTCGAACGGGCGACGCGGGAGGAGATCGAGGCCGAAGTCAAGCGCTGCATCGACAGCGCGGCGCGGCACTCCGGCTTCATCCTGTCGACGTCGTGCGAGATCCCTCCGCGCTCGAACCCGGACATCGTGCGCTGGTTCATGGACACCGCCCGGGAGTACGGACGCTACGACCGGATCTTTAGCTCGGAGAGCGGCTAGGCGGCGATCTTTCTTCTATTAGTTTGAAGGGGGGCGCGAGACGCGCCCCCCTTCAAACTTCCCCCGTTCACGTGAGGTGCGACGCAGTTCCGGAGCGAGCCGCGCTCGGCGTCACCACTTGATGGGCTTGGAGGGCCGGTGCGCGTAACCGCTCTCGCGGCCGCCACCACCGCCGGGCCGCCGACCACCGCCTCCGCCGCCGGGACGTCCGCCCCCGCCCGGCCGACCGCCACCGCCGCCACCGGTGCGGGGCGCTTGCGGGTTGGAGATTTCCACGACGATGCGGCGGCCGTCGAGCTCGCGGCCGTTCAGCTGGGCGATGGCGTTCTGCGCATCCTCGGTGGTGCCCATCTCGACGAACCCGAAGCCCCGGGATTGCCCGGAGAAGCGATCGGTGATGACGGTCGCGGAGACCACGTTGCCGGACTGTGCGAAGAACTCCCGTAGGGCTTCGCTGGTGGTGGAGTAGGAAAGACCGCCGATGTAGAGTTTCGCCGCCATCTGTGTCACCTCCTCGACTCTTCCCAGACCGACTCGCACGCCCCGTGGACGGAAGAGCGACGTCGGAGGCGAGGTCCGGCCATACCGGCAGACGTTCCTCAGTCTACACAGGTCCGACCCGGGCGCAAGCGTCGCGATGACCTGAGCCGACGAGGGTGCTCACGCCGCCGGCGGGCAGTACATCGCGAGCAGATGATCGAGGTACCGCAGGTCCAAAGGCTTCGGCACGTACATGACTGCACCGTCCTTGAGCGTCTCGCCGGCCTGGGCGGCGTTGGCCTTTCCCGTCAGCATGACGACCGGGATCGTGGGATCGAGGTTGTGGATCTTGCGGAGCACGACGAGCCCGTTCGGCCCGGGCATGTCGACGTCGAGGATGATCAGGTCGGGCCGGTGACGAACGAGGAGGTCCAGCCCCTCCGATCCGTCGCGCGCCGTCTCCACGACGCACTCCGCCGGCGGCCGCCGGGTCTCGATGTATTCCTTGAGGACGCTGAGCAGCGCGGGCTCGTCGTCGATGATGATGACGCGGTGACGGGGGGAGGCCATCGCCTAGCGTCCCGCCCGGGTCGTGGCCAGCGCCGTCTCCACGGTCTGGGTCAGGTATTCGAGGTCGATGGGCTTCATCACGTAGTCGAAGGCGCCCGCGGCCAGCGACTGCTTGGCGACGTCGCTGTTCGGGCTTCCGCTCACCATGATCACCTTCGCACGGGGGGCCAGCGTCAGGATGGCCGGCAGCGCGTCGGAGCCCTTCAGGCCCGGCAGCTCGATGTCGAGCAACACCAGGTCCGGCGCCTCGTGACCGATCATGCGGAGCGCGGCGACGGCGTCGTTGGCCACCTGCGCGCGATGGCCGTGCGCGACCATGAGCTCCTCCAGGGCGGCGCGCAGCTCCGGATCGTCGTCGACGATCAGCACTAGCCGGCGCGGCCCCGGCGTGACGACCGCTGCGAGCGCCTCCGCCTCGCCCACATCGGCCGCGGCGGATGGAGAAGAGGGCGGCGGCCCGATGGCCGCGTCCAGGGCGGCCAAGTCGAGCGGCTTGGTCAACACCACGCTGGCGCCCAGCCGCAAGGCACGATCGTGCAGGGCCCGGTCGGCATCCCCGGTGACCACGATGACCTTGGCCGTGCGGTCCACGGCCCGGATCCGCTGGACGGCATCGAGCCCATTGAGGCGCGGCATGTGGAGGTCCAGGACGATGACCTGCGGGCGTTCCCGCTTGACGTGCACCAGCGCCTCGAGCCCGTTGGCGGCCTGGCGGACCTCGAATCCCGACATGGCGAGGTAGTCGGCGAGCATCGACCGGATATCGGTGTCGTCGTCGACGACCAGGCCCAGCTGACGTCCGGGATCCATCGCCTACGACCGACGGTAGCATGAGCCCCGGGGAATCGCCTACTTCCACTCCTCGGCGGCGATCTGGTACGCGAGGATTTTTCGATAAAGGGTCTTGGGGTCGACCTGGAGCAGCGCCGCCGCCTTCCCGCGGTGGCCGCCGACCGCACGGAGCGTGCTGACGATGTGCTGGCGCTCCATCGCCTCCAGGCTGCCGGCCACCGGCGCCGCCGGGGCCGGGGCGCCGCGGGTGATTTCGGCCGGGAGGTCGTCAAGCTGGATCTCCTCGCCCTTGGCCAGGATCGCGGCCCGCTCGATCGCGTGCTCCAGCTCCCGCACGTTGCCGGGCCAGGCGTACGCCTCCAGGCAGGCCAGCGCGGCGGCCCCGAGCCGCTTGGGGCCATAGCCGGCGTTGGCGTCCACGAAGTGGCGCGCGAGCAGGGCCACGTCCTCGGGACGTTCGCGCAACGGGGGCAGCTGCACGGTGATCGTGTTGATCCGGTAATACAGGTCCTGCCGGAACTGACCGGCCTTCATGGCCTCGGCGAGGTCACGGTTGGTCGCGGCCACCAGACGGAGGTCGACCCGGCGGGGCCGGGTCCCGCCCACGCGGAAGAAACTGCGGCTCTCCAGAACGCGCAGCAGCTTGACCTGGCTTTCCGGCTCCATCTCGCCGATCTCGTCGAGGAACAGCGTGCCCCCGTCGGCCAGCTCGATGAGCCCGGGCTTGGCGCCGAGCGCCCCGGTGAAGGCGCCTTTCTCGTGGCCGAACAGCTCGGATTCGAGGACTTCCCGAGGCAAGGCGCCGCAGTGGATGGGCACGAACGGCCGGCCGGCCCGCGGCGAACGCTCGTGGATGGCCCGGGCCACCAGCTCCTTGCCGGTTCCGCTCTCGCCGAGCACGAGGACGGACGAATCAGTAGGGGCCACGCGCTCGACGATACGCAGCACCTCATGCATGCGCGGGCTCCGCGTCAGGATGCCGCCCGGGAGCTCCGCGCCGGGGCCGTGGGCGCGAAGCGCGACGTTCTCGCGCAGGAGCTGGGCCTTCTCTGCCGCCTTGCCGATGAGCACGTCGAGCTCCTCGAGCTTGGCGGGCTTGGTGAGGTAGTCGTAGGCGCCCAGCTTCATGGCCTCCACCGCAGTGGAGACTTCCTGGAATCCGGTCATGACGATAACTTGAGGACACTCCGGTGCGCCGGCCAGCTCGCGCAGCACGTCGATACCCTCCTTGCGGGGCATCTTCATGTCGAGCACCACGACGTCGTAGCCGCCCTCGGCGATCCGCTCCAGCGCCGCCACGCCGTCGGCGACGCCGTCGACCTCGTGCCCCCGGCGCGTCAGTTCCCGGACCAGCAGCTCGCGCAGATTGCGCTCGTCATCGGCCACCAGGACGCGGATCGGGCGCGTCATACCGGTAGCACCACGCGGAAGACGGAGCCTTTGCCGACCCGGGACGTGACTTCGATGCGGCCGCCGTGGTCGGTGACGATGCCCTGGGCGATGGCCAGCCCCAGGCCCGTGCCCTGCCCCGGTGGCTTGGTCGTGAAGAAGGCGTCGAAGATACGGCCGAGCAGCTCGTCGCTGATCCCCGGCCCCTCGTCTTCGAATTCCACCTCGACTTCGTCGCGCAGCCGCCGGGAGCGGACGTGCAGCGTTCCCTCGCCGCCCATGGCCTCCAGAGCGTTGGCGGCGATGCCCAGAAACACCTGGCGGAGCTGTCCCTCGTTGATGGTGACCAGCGGCAGCTCGGGATCGAGCGCGGAGGCGAACTGGCGGTCCTTGAATCGGGACTGGTGCGACAGCAGGTCGATCGTCTTCAAGACGAGCGCATTGAGGTCGGCGGGGGCGCGCCGGCTGCCCGGCTCCCGCACGAACTGCAGCAGGCTCGCCGTGATCTCCTTGCACCGATAGGCCTCCTCCTCGATGAGGCCCAGGTACTGGCGGAACTCCTCGATCGCCGGCGCGTGAGCGAGCGTGCCCTCCCGGCTGCGGGCCAGGAGCGACTCGGCGCACCCGGCGATCGTGGCCAGTGGGTTGTTCAGCTCGTGGGCGACCCCGGCCGCCAGCCGCCCCGCAGTGGTCAGGCGCTCGGTGAGCAGCATCTGGCGCTCCAGTCGCTTGGCCAACGTGATGTCCTCCACGAGCAGGACGAGGTGGTCGGTGGACGGCTCGATGGGCGCCGCGGTCAGGCGCAGGAGCTTCGTCCCGTCCCCGATCATCATCTCCACCTCGGTCGAGGCCACCCGGCGCGCGGCCAGGACGCCGCGCGCCAGCTCCTCTACGGCCGTGGCGCGCTCCGTGGACATCAGCTCGGTCAGGCGCGCACCCGCCGGCTCGCCGCATCCCAGCACCCGGGCGGCATGCCGGTTGGCGCGGACCACACGCAGCTCCGTGTCGAGCACGAACACTCCCAGCGGCAACGTTTCCAGCACGACCTCCACGAAGCGCTTCTGGCCGTCGAGCTCGCGGGTGCGCTCGGCGACCATACCTTCGAGCTGGGTGTACAGACGCGCGTGCTCCAGGGCGATGGCCGCCTGGTCGGCGAGGGCCAGCAGCAGCTCCTCTTCCGACGCCGAGAAATGATGGACGTCGCGCCGGAAGACGCTGAGGGTGCCCGTGATCCGGTCGCCCACCCGGAGCGGCACCGCCAGCATCGAGCGAAATCGAGTGAGCCGGGGAATGTCCGGATACTGGACGCGGCCGTCGGTGAACAGGTCAGCGCTCTTCACGGGGCGTCCTTCGCTGACCGCCCGACCGGTGATGCCTTCGCCGGCGCGCATCTGGATCTGCGTCAGCATCTCGTGCGGCAGATCCAGGCTGGCCAGGATGGTGAGCAGGCCGGTGGCTGGTTCCAGCGTCGCCACGCTGCACGATTCCACGCCCAGCACACGGCGCGCCTCGTCCAGGATGACCCGGATCGTTTGCTGGATGTCCAGACTGGCCGAGACCGCTCGCCCGGCCTGCAGGAGCGCACGCGTCTGGTCGGCATGCCGCCGGCTGTCCTCGTGCAACCGCCGCTGGTCGATGGCGGAGGCCAGGGGCAGGGCCAGGCCGCCCACGACCTCGCCGTCGGCGTCGTCGAAGGCGGCCGGGCGACGCGAGGTCAGCATGACCCCACCCGCCACCGTGCCGCGCGACATCAGGGGCACCAGGAGCGCCGAGCGGTAACCGCGGGCGGCCAAGGCTTGCCGGCTCAGCGGCGGCACAGTGGCGGCAGCGAGGTCATCCACCCGCACCGGCGTACCGCTGGCGGCCATCTGCGCGAGCAGCGTCCCCTCCAGCGGCATGCGGGTGTCCCGCCGGGCCCCCTGGCCGAGCGTGCGCGCCGGTAGATCGACGATGGTGAACTCTCGCCCCTCGGCCTCGATCAACGAGACGCCGATGGAATCGAACGACACCAGGCCGGCCACGCCCTCGGCGAAGGCGCGGTAGACGGCGTCGAGCGGCTCCCCCGAGCGGCCCAGGCGCGTGAGCTCGGTGGCGACGCGCATGCGCCGCATCTCACGGTGGTGGCGCCAGGCCTGCTCCACGGCCAGGCCCAGCTCGCGGGGCAGATCGCGGGGCAGCGTGGTCCGGGTCAGGCGGCCCAGCAGCGCCAGCTCGGCCCGGGCGCGACGGGGAGGGCCCAGGGGCACGCGCAGCAACACCGTCCGCTCCGGCACGCCGGCCGGCGCCACGCGGGCCAGTCGTAGCCCGCGGGCAGGCGGCCCGGCCAGGCGCCGGGCGAGCCAGTCTTCGACGGCTCGGGGCGCGCGGCCGCTCAACGCGGTGACCACCTGCGCCTCCGCCCGGTCGGGGCGATAGGCCAGCGCTCCGGCGGTGGCGCCGGTCAGGGTGAGCAAACGGCGCAGCGCCCGCTGCAGCCCTTCCTCCCAGGAGGCGCCGGTCTCGAGCTCCCTGACGACCGGGCCGCTGGCGATCACGGCAAACGCAACACGCGACCGGGCAGGCTGCCGGTGTGCTCACCGTCTCGGACGACCAGGCGGCCGTTCACCATGACGTGCTCGATGCCCGCCGGATAGCGGTGGGGATCGCCATAGGTGGCCCGATCGGCGACGAGCTTGGGATCGAACACCACGAGATCCGCGCGAGCGCCCACCCGGATGATACCGCGATCCTTGAGGCCGAGACGCCGGGCGGGCAATCCCGTCATCTTGTGGACCGCCTGGGCCAGCGACAGCACGCGCTGCTCACGGGCGTACTCGCCGAGCACCCGGGGAAAGGTCCCGTAGCTGCGCGGGTGGGGTTTGCCTTCCCCGAGCGGCCCGTTCGGGGCCAGGCTCGAGCCGTCGGAGCCGACCATCACGCGGGGGTGCTGCAGGGCCCGCCGCACGTCCTGCTCGTCGAGCTGGAAGAGGATCACGTACCCTCGACCGTCTTCGTCGGCGATGAGCTCGAGGGCCGCGTCCAGCGGATCCAGGCCTCGGGCGATGCCCACCTCGCTGAGCCGCCGGCCCTCGGCGTCCTTCCGCCGGGTGCAGGAAGCGACCATGATGTTCTCCCAGCCGATCCGATCGACCAGGCTCTGCCCGTTGGCGGGCGAGACGACGTCGCGCCGCACGCGCTGGCGCGTCTCGGGGTCGCGCAGCCGCGCCAGCATCGCGTCGATGCCGCCCTCCAGCGCCCAGTCGGGCAGCAACGTGCGCAGCGTCGTGCTGGACGCCGTGTACGGGTAGCAGTCAGCCGTCACGTCGAGACCGTCGGCGACCGCCGCATCGATGCGATCGAGAGCCGCACCGACCTGACCCCAGTTGGGCCGGCCGGCCGCCTTGATGTGGCTCACCTGCACCGGCAGATCCGCCTCACGCCCGATCCTGATCGCCTCGTCCACCGCCGTCACCAACGTGGACCCTTCCCCGCGGATGTGGCTGGCGTAGAACCCCCGCCGTCGCGCTCCCCGAGCGACGGCCACGATCTCGTCGGTGGTCGCATACGAGCCCGGCGCGTAGATGAGCCCCGTGGACAGTCCCCACGCGCCGTCCTCGACGGCCGCCTCCAGCATCCGCTGCATGAGCCCGAGCTCTCCCGCGCTCGGCGGCCGCCGGGCGAACCCCATGGCGGCCACCCGCAGCGTGCCGTGGCCGACGAGCTGAATCACATTGAGGCCGGTGCCCTCGCCGTCGAACGCGTCGAGATATTCGCCGACGGAGCGCCAGCGGAAGTCCATGCCGCGTGGCAGGTACAGGGCGAAGCCGCGGAGATCCTCGAGGTGTTCCGCCGACACCGGCGCCGGAGAAAATCCACAGTTGCCCACCACCTCGGTGGTAACGCCCTGGCGGATCTTGGATTCGGCCCGGCGGTTGTCCCACAACCGCCAGTCCGAGTGCGAGTGCATGTCGATGAAGCCCGGGGCCACCACGCGTCCGGCTGCGTGGATGGTGCGCCCGGCGGACTCGCGGGACAGATCGCCCAGCGCCACGATGGTCTCGTCCCGGATGCCCAGGTCGGTGCGCCCGCCGGCGGTGCCGGTCCCGTCGATCACCGTAGCGCCCTCGACTTTGATATCGAGCTGGGTCATGTAGTTCCGATCTTGTTAGCTTGGAGGGGGGCACGAGACGCGCCCCCCTCCAGACCTCCCCCGTTCACGCGCGCCGACACCATGCTCGCCGTCTCACCTGTCGTCACAGGGGGGGGCGCGCGGTGAAGTTCAGCACGCGTTCGCACCAGGCGGCCACCCCGAGCAGTCGGGTCGTGGCCCCGGTGGCCTGGACCAGCTGAACCGCGTAGGGCAGCCCGGACGGCGCCAATCCGCTGGGCAACGTGATGGCCGGCACCCCCGCGTTGCTCCAGGGCGCGCAGAACGACCCGTCGCCGGTGGAGCCCAGACCGGCCGGGGCCGGCCCCGGCGCCGTGGGCATGATCAGCGCATCGTGAGCGGCGAGCAGCGGCATGATGTCGTCGCGAAAGGCGAGCCGCTGCCGGTTGGCGCGCGCGTACTCGGTGGCGGCGCGCTTGAGGCCCGCCTGGATCAGGCCCCGGATCTCCGGACCGTACTCGCCGGCGTGCTGAGCGAACGACTTCTCGTGGTAGGCCGCCGCCTCCGCCTCCAGCACGATGGCCCCCGCCTCCCGGCCCGCCGCGTACGAGGACGGCAGAGCGACCGTGACGATCTCGGCGCCGGCAGCGGCGAACCGGTCGGCCACCGCCTTCACGTGCGCGGCCATGTCGGGCGCGGAGGCCTCCAGGGCTTCGGGCGCCAACGCCAGACGGGGCCGGCTGACGGCGGCCGGCTCGACGTCCCGGCCGGCCAGGATGCCGAAGCCCAGCGCCACGTCCTCCACGGCGCGCGCGAATACGCCGACGTGGTCCAGCGACCAGGCGAGCGGTACCACGCCGTCCACGGGCACGATGCCGTAGGTGCTCTTGAAGCCCACCACGCCGCAGTAGGCGGCCGGGCGCAGGACGGAGCCGACGGTTTGAGAGCCCAGGGCCAGCGGCACCATGCCGCTGCTCACGGCCGCCCCCGAGCCCGCCGAGGAGCCGCCCGGGGTGTGGGCGCGGTTCCACGGGTTGCGAGTCGGCGCCGGATCGCGGTAGGCGAACTCCGTGGTGGCCGTCTTGCCCAGCACGATGGCTCCGGCCGCGCGCAGCCTGGCCACGCAGGTTGCATCCGTGGTCGCGCGCCGGTGCGCCCAGGCTCGCGCGCCCGCCGTGGTGGGCATTCCCGCCACGTCGATGATGTCCTTGATCCCCACGGGGACACCGTGCAGCGCGCCGGCGAACCGTCTGGCCTGCGCTTCGGCCTCGCACTCGCGCGCAAGAGCCAGGGCGCCAGCCTCGTCGACGTGGACCCACGCGCGCAGCTCCCCGTCCAGCGCCTTGATCCGGGCCAGGCAGGCTTCCACGAGCGCGACGGGAGACAGTCGGCCGGCGCGAATCGCCTGGGCCGCCTGGCGCGCCCCCAGCTCGGTCTGCGCGGGGGAATCAGTGGAGGGCATCGAGCACTTCGGCGACGACCTCGAACCGGCCGAACGAAGGCATCAGATAGACGCCGGCGTAACGGCGGCGAATGGCCTGGATCAGCTCCTGGGCCATCTCGATCCCCAGACGCAGCGCGCCTTCGCCGGCCGAGCGCAGGCGGGCGCGCACCGCATCCGGAATCGTGATGCCCGGCACCTCGTTGTGCAGGAACTCGGCGTGGCGGAAGCTGTGCAGGGGCAGCACACCGACCACGACCGGCACCGGCGAGCCACCCGCCCGCTCGAAGAAGCGGTCGAGCGCCTGCAGATCGTAGACTGGTTGGGTCTGGACCCAGCGCGCCCCCGCCGCCACCTTGCGCTGGAAGCGCTCGATCTCGCGGCCCGGATCGGGGGCCAGCGGGTCCAGGGCGGCGCCGTAGCAGAAGCTCGTCGGCTCGCCGATCCCGTTGCCAGTGGCGTCCAGGCCCTCGTTCATCCGGCGCAGGACTTCCATGAGACCAACGGCGTCGACGTCGAACACCGCGGTCGCGTTGACGTAGTCGCCGGCCCGCGGGGGATCGCCGGTCATGGCCAGGATGTTGCGGATGCCCAGCGCGTGGCCGCCCAGCAGATCGGCCTGGATGCCCATGAGATTCCGGTCCCGACAGGTGAAGTGCATGTTGATGTCGAGGCCGGTAGCCTCGCGCACCAGGATGGCGGTGGGCAGGACCGACATGCGGACGCGGCCCAGCGAGCCGTCGTTGATGTCGACGACCTCCACGCCGCGCTCCTTGAGGAGCTTGGCGCCCTGGATCAGCTTCTCCACACTGTGCCCACGCGGCGGGTCGAGCTCCACCGTCACGATGAAGTCGCCCGCCTCGAGCTTGCGGCCCAGGAGCGTGGGCGCGGCCGCGCCGCGGAGGCCCGGGCTCTCCAACGCCTCGCCCGAGCGCACGCTCACCACCGGTCGCTGAGCCGGCCGGCGCACGGGAGCCCGCCGGTCGACGACGTCGCGCATCGCCGCGATGTGGAGCGGCGTGGTGCCGCAGCAGCCACCGACGATCCGGGCCCCCGCCTCGAGCATGCGCCCCGCCCACTCCGCCATGTAGGCCGGCGAGGACAGGTACATCAGGCGCTCGCCGACGCGACGGGGCAGTCCGGCGTTCGGCTGGATCGCCAGCGGGACGCCGCCGGCCTCGGGCAGCATGTGCTCCAGCACTTCGTAGAGGACGCTGGAGCCCACCGAGCAGTTGGCCCCCAGCACCGTCACGTCCAGGGCGCGCAGGGCCCGCGCCACCTCGCCGCCCGTGCGGCCGGTGAAGGTCAGTCCTTCGTCGGTGAACGCCATCTGGGCCACGATCGGCAGGTCGGTCACCGACCGGATGGCCTCGATGGCCAGCGTGATCTCTGCGAGGTCGGAGAACGTCTCCACCACGAAAGCGTCGACCCCGCCCTCCAGCAGCGCCTCGGCTTGCTCGCGGAACGCCGCTGCCGCCTCGTCAGCCGTGACCGTGCCCAGGGGCGCCAGGTACTTCCCCAGCGGTCCCAGCGAGCCCAGTACGAACACGTCGCGCCCGCTGCTCTCGCGGACGTCGCGGGCCAGCTTCACCCCCTTGAGATTGATGGCCCGCACGTCGCCGGCGGCGCCGTGGACGGCCAGCTTGAAGCGGTTGGCGCCGAACGTGTTGGTCTCGATGCAGTCGGCACCGGCGGCGATGTAGTCACTGTGCACCGCCTCGACGAGCTTGGGCTGGTTGATGTTGAGGAGATCGAAGCAGGCATCCATGGACACCCCGCGCGCGTAGAGCAAGGTGCCCATCGCGCCGTCGCAGAGCAGCGGCGCTTCGGCGAGCCGGCGGCTAAAGGCGTGCGGCATCGGCCTCGCGCAGCGCGGCCAGCACGCGGCCCACGACCTGGTCGGGCCCCAGGCCCGTGGTGTCCACGGTGAGGTGGGCCTGAGCGTAGTACGGCTCGCGGGCGCGGTAGAGCGCCGCCACCTCCGCGGCGGCGCGGCCGGCCAGCATCGGCCGATCGCCGCTGCGCCGGGCCCGCGCGCACAGGTCGTCCAGCCGGCCCCGCAGCCAGACCACGGTGCCCAGCGCGCGGAGCGCCTCCATCCGGCCCGCCCGGCAGGGAAACCCGCCGCCGGTGGCGACGACGTCCCCGGATTTCAGCGCGAGCGATGTCAGGATCTCGGCCTCGAGGCTGCGGAACCGCTCTTCGCCGTCGGTCCTGAAGATCTCGGGGATCGAGCGTCCCTGTCGAGCGACGATCATGTCATCGGTCTCGACGAAACAGCGCCCGAGCCGCCGGGCCAGCAGGCGGCCGCAGACGGATTTCCCCGCGCCCATGAACCCCACCAGGATGATGCTGCCACGCTGCATGTCCCGCATCCTATCAGATCGCGGGGAACCGACTCAGCAGGCGTCGGGCTGTAGGTAGAGGCCCCGGACGATCTCCCACACCGCGGCCAGAAAGGGCACGGCCACCAGGGCGCCGATGAGCCCGGCCAGGTGAGCGCCGGCCAGCAACGCCACCAGGACGACCAGCGGATGCAGACCGGTCGCCCGCCCCACGAATTGGGGAGCGAGCAGCTTGCCTTCGAGGAGATTCGTCCCCCAGAACAGCACGGCCGTCCCGATGGCCAGCCCGATCGACTCGCTCAGCGCGGAAAGAATGCCCAGGATGGCGGCCAGGAGCGAGCCCACGAAGGGGACCACGTTGAGCACCGCAGCCAGGGCCCCGATCAGCAGCGCATAGCGCACTCCCAGCAGCCCCATCCCGACGGCCAGCACGACCCCCACGCAGAGGCTCGATAAGATCTGGCCGCGCACGTATCCGCCGATGCGCCACAGGACGGGCTGGGCCAGGCTGGCCACCCGTCCTCGGTACGTGGGGGGCACGATACGCAGCAGATCCCGTCCGATGCTGTCGGCGTCGATCACGAGGTAGGCGGCGATGACGATGACCGCCAGCAGGCCCACCACGAAGCCGACGACCCCCGCGGTCACCTGCAGCGTGTTGGCCAGCAGGGTGCCGACCAGGCCCTGCAGGTCCTCGGGCTTGGGAACCGGCAGGGAGGCGCCCCATCGCCACAGGAACACGTCGAAGCTGCCCATCCAGCGCTGGACGTTCTCGATGAGCTTGGGCAGTTGCTCCATGAACTGCGTCCACTGCTCGGTCAGCGCCGGCCACAGCAGGCGTCCCATGACGGACAGGACAGTCGCGGCCACCAGATAGACCACGAGGATGGTGACCCCCCGCCGCACGCGGTAGCGCTCGCCCAGACGGGCCGCGGGAAGGATGGCCGCGGCGACGATCAGCGCCGTGAAGGCCAGCAGCCAGATCTGCCAGGTCCGCACCACCAGCCAGACGGCGGCGATGACGCCGAGGACCTGGAAGACGAGGGGCCAGGGCAGCCTGGATGTCACCCCGGCGGAGTCGTCTCCGAGTGCACGACGCCGGCCCGGGCCAGGCGCTCGATGTCCGCCGCCGGGATCCCCAGCTCGCGCAAGACCTCGGTGGTGTGCTCGCCCAGCCGCGGCGCCGGGCGGCGGATCCGCACGGGTCCCGCCGACAGGCGGTAGGGAAAGGCTAGCATCCGGACCGGCCCCAGGTCCGGCTGGTCGACCTGGGCCACCAGCTCCAGGTGGCGCACCTGGGCGTCGTCGAACACTTCGTCGAACTCATAGATCGGCCCGCAGGCGATGCTGGCCTTCTCGAACCGTGCCACCCAGGCCGCCGTGTCCTCAGCGGCCAGGGTGGCCTCCACGCGGGCCCGGAACTCCTCACGGTTGGCCACGCGGGCGTCGTTCGTGGCGAAGCGGGGATCGGTGGCCATGGCCCGGTCGCCCAGCGCCTCGCAGAACCGTTCCCACTGGTCGGGGTTCATGATCACGACGTTGAGGTGACCGTCCCGTGTGCGGAATGCCTCGGCCGGCGCCAGACTGGGATTCCGATTGCCGGCGCGCGCGGGCCGTACGCCGCCCGAGGCGAAGAAGTGCGCCACCGGATCGGGCAGCAGGGCCAGCGTCGAGGCCAGCAGATTCACGTCGAGGTACTGTCCTTGTCCGGTTCGGAACCGATGGACGAGCGCGGCGCAGACGCCGCCGAAGGTGAGGAAGGCGGCGGCCAAGTCGGCCACCGAGCCGCCGACCTTGGTCGGCGGCTGGTCAGGCATCCCGGTGAGGGCCATGAGCCCGCTCATGCCCTGGGCGATGGTGTTGTAGCCGGAGCGTTGCGCATACGGGCCCGTCTGGCCGAATCCCGTCACCGAGGCATACACGACGGCCGGGTTGTCCGCGCTCACCGCTGCGTAGCCCACGCCCAGCCGGTCGGCCACGCCAGGCAGGAAGTTTTCGATGACGACGTCGGCCTGTTGGGCCAGCAGCCTGGCCAGCCGCGCGCCCTCCGGATGCTGCAGGTCCACGGCCACACAGCGCTTGTTCCGGTTGATGGCCGCGTAGACCGGGCTCATTCCCTGGCCGCCGCGCCAGTGACGAAGGTCGTCCCCACGTCCGGGGCGTTCCAGCTTGACGACGTCGGCCCCGAGATCGGCGAGCAGCGTGGCGCAGTAGGGCCCGGCGATGACCCGGGAGAGGTCGAGAACGCGCAGTCCGGCGAGGATCACTCGCGGTCGAGAAAGCCTTCGGTCATCGCATTGACCTCCGGGAGTCCGGTGCGGGCGATGGCATTGATCCGGGCCTTGACCTCGGCCAGCGGCCGGGCCGGCTTGGCGGCGAGCCGCTCGGCGAGCGCCCGCGTCGCCTTGCCCAGCTCGTCCCCGGCAACCACCTGGTGCAGGAGGCCGAGGGCGCGAATTTCGTCCGCCGTGTAGCGCCGGCACTCCATGATGATCTCCTTCGCCCGGGCGGGGCCCACCAGCCGCACGAACCGCGTCGTGGAGCCCACGCCCAGCGGGACCCCGAGGTCCACCTCGGGAATCCAGAAATCCGCCCCGGCCGCGGCGATCCGGAAATCGCAGGCCAGGGTCAGCCCCCAGCCGCCACCCACGGCGTGACCGTTGATGGCGGCGATCGTGGATTGCTCGAGCCCTTCCAGCAGGGTGGTCACGCGCTCGAACAGCCGGCGGAACTGGCTCTGCCGGCGGCCGAACGCCTGCCGGCGCTCCTCGTCCGACATGCCCCGCCGCAGCGGCGCGTCGGCACCGGCCGAGAAGACCGGTGGGGCGCCAGTGAGGACGACCACGCGCGAGGTGGCATCGTCGCGTAAGTCGGCGAGGGCCCTTGCCAGCTCGGAAAGCAAGGCGTCGCTGAGCGCGTTGCGGCGGTCGGGGCGGTTCAGCGTGACGCAGGCGATCGGCCCCTCGCGAATCAGCGTGATGTTCTCACTCATCGTGGCTGGCGGACGGTAGCACGGCGACACGTCGCCCTGCAATGCGCGGGTCCAACGCCCGGCGAGAGCGGGCCGTCAGGCGCGACGGACGGGCCGGCGGATCGGAGCGCGCCGGTACTGACAGTCGGCCATCCAGCAGCGGGCGCACTGGCTGAAGTAGTGATCGACGCGGGCTTCGGGCCCAGCCCCGATCAGCAGCGAGATGGACTTTTCCGGCGTCATGAAGCAGGCCTCGTTGAGGTGCACGCCGACCGGCGCTCCCGGGCACAGCCGAAACAGCCGGGTCTGATCCCCCACATCCCAGGCGCCGTACCCAGGGCTGATCCGGTTGGTGACCTTCCAGCCGCGGGTCAGTCCTTCCTGGCAGAGCAGATCGTTGACGTACTCGGCCAGGCTCTCCACCGCCCCCGAGCCGACGCTGTCCAGCATGGCGGCCAGAGGCATCTCCCGCGCCTCCCAGAGCTGGCCCATGCGGCGCTCGAGGGCGTCGCCGATCGTCACGATGCCGGCGGCCAGATGGCGGACGGCACCCCAGCCGCGGGACACGCCAGGAATCGTGAGCGTGACGTCGTCCGCCTCCAGGGTGTCGCCTTGCTGCCGGCGCACGGCGGTCCAGCGGATGGCGGCCCGGGGCACGATCAGCCGCCGGCCGAGCGCGAGGGCTTCCTCGAAGAGGGCCAGCACGTCGGGGTCGGGCACGTCGATGCCGCGCTTGTAGCCCTGGAAGCGCAGCACCTCCTCGGGATCTATCTCGAGGGGGAGGTCGGTGAGGACGCTGACCTGTTCTTCCCTGAGCGCCATTTCACCGCTCGCCTCGGGCGCCGGCCGCCTATCGGCGGCTCGTCGCCCTGCGGCTGCGCACTACATCTGCAATCAGCCGGAGGTGGGCGGGGGTGGAGCCGCAGCAGGCGCCGACGATGTTGCAGCCGGCGTCGAGGAGGGCCGGGTACTCGCGGGCCATCGCCTCGGGTCCCAGCTCGTAGGTCACGCTGTCGCCGGTGGTGACGGGCAGCCCGGCATTGGGATAGGCCACCAGCGGGGCGTCGGTTGCGGCCCGCATCTCGCCGATGATGGCGATGGCCCGGTCGGGGCCGCGGCCGCAGTTCATCCCGACCACGTCGGCGCCGGCAGCGAGCAGGTTGCGCGCGACCTCGGTGGGACTCTCGCCCCACATCGTGCGGTCGCGCTCGTGCAGCTCCTCGTACTGGAAGAACATGGTGGCCATCACGGGCAGGTCGGCCACGGCCTTGCAGGCGTGGATCGCGGCGACCGCCTCCTGCGGGAACATCATGGTCTCCACCGCGAAGAGGTCCACGCCGCCTTCGGCCAGGGCCGTCGCCTGCTCCCTGAAGGTCTCGAAATACTCTTCGTCGGTCGTGTCGCCGAGCGGCTCGTACTCGGCGGGCAACCGGCTGGTGGGGCCGATGGAGCCGGCCACGTAAGCGCCGGGGGGAGCCACCGAGCGGACCAGCTCGGCGCCCTTGACGTTGAGCTCGCCGGTCCGGTCGCCCAGCGCATACTCGTTGAGCTTCAGCCGGGAGCCGCCGAAGGTATTGGTCTCGACGATCTCGCTGCCGGCCTCGAAGTAGCCTCGGTGGATCCCCCGCACCACCTCGGGGTGCGTGGCGTTCCACAGCTCCGGGCAGGCGCCGTTGAGCAGACCGGCGGCGAAGAGCATCGTGCCGTAGCCGCCGTCGAACAGGAGGACCTCGCCCCCGCGGATCCGCTCCACGATCTCCCAGCCGCGCGCCTTCATCCGCGGACCTCCGCGGCCACGCCGAGGAGGGCTTTGGCCTTGACCACGGCCATGGTGGAGTCTTTGGCGTAGCCGTCGGCGCCGATCTCGTCGGCGAATGCCTGGCTGACCGGCGCCCCGCCGACCATGACCTTGACGCGTTCGCGCAGGCCGGCCTTGATGAGGGCGTCGATCGTGCGCTTCATGCCTGGCATGGTCGTGGTCATCAGCGCGGAGATCCCGACGATGTTGGCGCCGTGTTCCTGCACCGCGGCCACGAACTTCTCGGGCGCCACGTCGCGGCCCAGGTTCACCACCTTGAAGCCGGCTCCCTCGAGCATCATGGCGACGAGGTTCTTGCCGATGTCGTGCAGGTCGCCCTGGGCGGTGCCGATCACCACCACGCCGAGATGGTCGCCGGGGCGGGCGCTGGCCGTGATGAGCGGCTTGAGGAGATCCAGGCCGGCGTACATCGCGCGAGCCGAGAGCAGGACCTGGGGCACGTAATACTCGTTGCGCCGGAACTTCTCTCCGACGACGTCCATCCCCGGAATGAGCCCCTTGAAGATGAGGTCCTTGGGGTCCATCGCGAGCTCCAGCCCTTCCCGGGTCTTGCGGGCCACCGTGTCCTTGTCGCCCAGTATCAGCGCGCGCGCCATGGCCGGATAATCGAACGCGTCGCTCATGTCGTTGTTCTTAACACACCGTCAGGAGCCCGGCAACGCCGCGTCGATCGGCGGCGCGGTGAACTCGATGCCGGCCGTGGCGGCGTCACGCCACACCACGACCCCTTCGGCGACGAGCGGCTTGGGCAGCGCGCCGCCCGCGCAGCGGATCTCCACGCGGGACGCCGGGACCACTCACGAGGGCGCGAGCCGCGAGGATGCGGGAGGACACCTAGAACCTATGCTACCCTATTCACGGTGAAAATCCGCGTGCTCGGCGCCTACGGGGCCGAAGGCTTGGCCCAGCGCCCGTCGGCGTTCCTCGTGGACGA
>DASTFB010000093.1 GCA_035709005.1 Candidatus Methylomirabilota bacterium
CACCGTATCGTGCCCGTCGCTGTCAAGCACCGCCTGTTTGAAGTTCGGGTGCAGCGGTGATTCTTGCGTGGCCAAGAAGCGTGTGCCCAGTAGGGCGCCTTGCGCACCAAGCGCCAGCGCGGCGGCCAGCCCGCGTCCGTCGGCGATACCCCCGGCGGCCATCACGGGGGTCGAGCCGACCGCGTCCACGATCATGGGCAGCACGGCCATGCTCGCCATCCAGCCTACGTGCCCGCCGCCTTCTGTGCCCTGCGCCACGATCACATCCGCTCCTGCCGCCTTGGCGCGCAGCGCCTCCGGCACCGTGCCGGCCATGTACATCACCTGGCTGCCTGCTTCGTGCGCACGGCCGAAGAGCACCCGCAGATCCTGATCCGCCCGCGCCCAGGCGGCAGAGAACACGGGCGGACGTGCGTTGAGGGCCGCGTCGATGGCGGGCTCGCGAGCCACGAAGAGCAGGAAGTTGACGCCGAAGGGCCGCTTGGTCGTTTCCCGAATGGCGCTGACGTCCTTCGGAATCTGCTCGGCCGGGGTGCGCGCAATACCCAGCGTCCCCAGACCGCCGGCGTTGCTGACAGCCGCCACGAGGGGTACGGAGGTGCTGCCAGCCATGCCGCCCAGTACGATCGGGTGCCGAATCCGCAGCAGGTCACAGACAGGTGTGTGGATCACAGGTACCCTCCACGAAGTGTCATGCCTGGTTCAATTCAACCCTTTGTCACGGCGGGGGGCCCCAACCCGCCGGGGAATTCCACGCCGACCGTTCGCATCTGCGCCGAACGCTGCGCGTAACCTGCGGGCCGCGTGGCGCCGCGCCGCCTTGGAGAGGACGCGACGTGCGGCCCGGCAGGTTGACGCGCTTGTTCGGCGGGCACTCCGGGTTTAAGCACCTTGACGCTCTGGCGTCATGACGCTATCATTGACGCTATGAGTACGGCAAGGAGGGCCACCGTCTACTTGGATGCAGACTTGCATCGCGCGCTCCGTGTCAAGGCGGCGGAAACTGACAAAAGCATTTCGGACCTCGTCAACGCTGCCGTCCGGCTGAACCTTGCAGAAGACGCCGAAGATCTTGCCGCGTATCGGAGCCGGGCCAAGGAACCCAGCCTCGAGCTAGAGAAGGTACTGAGCGACCTGCGGCGTCGTGGCAAGCTGTAGGCTGCTGATCAAGCCATCGGCGGCCAAGGAGCTGGAAGGGCTCCCCACGAAAGAGCGGAAACGCGTAGTAACGAGGATGCGGGCGCTCTCCACTCAGCCGCGGCCTCCTGGCTGCGAGAAGCTCACAGGTCACGATCTGTTTCGGGTCCGACAAGGAAGGTACCGCATCCTGTACGAGGTACAGGACCAGGACCTCGTTGTTACCGTCTTCAAGATCGGCCATCGCCGCGACGTCTACCGATGATCTTGTCCGCCGAACTCGATCTATCTTGAACTCGGTTATCTGATCGCATAGTTCCGTATATCACCCGGCCCGGCCCGCTCGCGATTCCTGAAATGCCCGCCTTTTGCGGCGTTGCGGAATGCCGACCAGCCGGGCGAGCCGGGATATACCGCGAGAGCCTGCAAGATATCATCCGGCCTGGATCAGAACGACGGGGCACGTTGGTCACCAACGTCAGTCTCTTCACCTCCTTCGTCCGTTGTCGCATCCGGGTGGATGGGGTAGGTTAGGCGAAGGCGCATCTCGTGCACCGCGTGATCCTGGTTCTCGTCGCCGTCGTCCTCCTCGCCACGCCGCTGATGGCCGAGGCCCCGCCCCTGGTGGGCGTGCTCCTGTTCGGCTCGCCTGCCACCGACAATGCTGCAGCTTTTCGCAGAGGCCTGGCCGACCTCGGCTACGTCGAAGGCCGGAACGTCGTCCTCGAGTATCGCTTCGCGGAAGGCAAGGCCGAGCGGCTGCCCGAGCTCGCCCGCGAGCTGGTCCGCTCGAAGCCCAGCGTCATCCTCGCCCTCGGCGGTGACGTGGCGCCGGCGGTCAAGTCGGCGACGGCCACGATCCCGATCGTCGCGGTGGTGAGCCTCGATCCCGTTCAGGCGGGGCTGGTCGCGGACCTGGCGCGGCCGGGCGGCAACATCACCGGCGTGACGTTCGTCTCGTCCGAGCTGGCGGCCAAGCGGCTCCAGCTCCTCAAAGAGGTCGCGCCGGCGATCTCGCGGATCGCCGTCCTCTGGAATCCCGCGCACCCCGACTTCGAGTACAGGGAGACACTCGTCGCCGCGCAGCGCCTGGGCGTTCAGGTCCAATCGCTGGAAGTCGGCCATCCCGGTGGCTTCGACGCGGCGTTCGAGGCCGCCACCACCGCCCGCGCGGAAGCCGTCATCGTGGCGTCGTCGCGGCAGATGACGCTCAACCGGCAGCAGATCATCGCGCTGGCGGCCAAGCGTCGCATTCTGGTCGTCTCGGGCTGGGGGCCGTGGGCCCAGGCCGGCGCGCTGCTGAGCTACGGGCCCGATATCGACGCCATCGTCCGCCGCTCGGCGATCCACGTCGACAAGATCCTCAAAGGCGCCCGGCCCGGCGAGCTTCCCATCGAGCAGCCGACCAAGTTCGAGCTCGTGATCAATCAGAAGACGGCCCGAGCCTTCGGGCTGACGATCCCCCAGTCGCTCGTCTCCCGCGCGGACCGGGTGATCGAGTGACGATGCCTGCCGGGGTCAGACCAGGCGCGGCAGCAGCTCGCTGATCGGCCCGGCCAGCACGGCGTCGGCGAGCTGGTCCATCTCGGTGGGATCGGCGTTCACGATCACCACGCGGGCCCCGGCTTCCTTGGCTACCGGCACCACGCCGGCGATCGGCCAGACCGAGAGCTTCGTGCCCACCGCGAGCATCACGTCGCAGCCCTGCGCCGCCGCCTGAGCCCGCAGCAGGTCCGCCTGGACCAGGGGCTGGCCGAACGACACCGTGGCCGTCTTGAGGATGCCGCCGCAGGATCGGCAGGGCGGGTCCGCCTCGCCGGCGCGCACGCGGGCCAGCGCGCGCTCGGTCGGCGCCCGCTCGTCGCACGACAGGCACACCACCTCGCGCATCGTGCCGTGGATCTCGATCACCACGGCCGGCGAGGATCCCGCTCGCTGGTGCAGGCCGTCGACGTTCTGGGTGATGAGCGTGGCGAGCTTGCCACGCCGCTCCAGCGCGACCAGGGCGTGGTGGCCCGGATTCGGTGCGGCCGTCCACGCCGGCGACTCCAGGCGGTTCTGCCACGCCCGCCGGCGGACCTCCGGATCGGCGACGTAGTGCTGGAACGTCGCCATCTTCTCGGCCTCCGGGTTCTTCGTCCACAGGCCCTGCGGCCCGCGGAAGTCCGGGATCCCCGAGTCGGTGGAGATGCCCGCCCCGGTGAGCGCGACGATCCGCCGGGCGCCCTCGATCCAGCGCCGCACGGTGGTGATCAGCGCGTCGGGGCCGCCCGGCCCCCGATCCCGCGCGGGCCCCGCTTCGGGGACAATGCTGTCGGTCACGATCGGGATTGTATATGCTCGGATCGGTGGCTGCCGACCCGATCGCCGAGATCGCCAGCGAGCGCGAGCGAGCGCGCGCAGCCGCCGATCCCCTCACAGACGTCTGCATGTTGGCCACCGCGGGGCGGCAGGGCGCCCCCGGGGTGCGCCCTCTCGTGCTGCGAGACATCGGGCCCGACGGGCTCGGGCTGCTCATCAGCGCCACCAGTCCCAAGTGGGAGCCGCTCCGGAGCGGGCGCTACGAGTGCCTGCTGCTGTGGACGACCATCCGGCGGCAGTACCGGATCCGCGGGGGCCTCGCGCCCATGCCGGAGGCCCTCGTCGAGCGCTACTGGCGGGAGAAGGTCCACGAGTCACGGTTGCTGGACCTCTACTACGATCGCGTCCAGCCTCAGAGCAGCCGCGTGGCCTCCCGCGACGCCTTCCTGGCCGGGATCGAGGCCTTGCGCCGCGAGCACCCCACCCCCGACGCCGTGCCGCGCACGCCACTGCTGCACGGGGTGTACCTGGTTCCCTTCCACGTGGAGGCGTGGCACGGCTCGCCCGACCGCCTGCACGCCAGGCGTCGCTACACCCGCACGGCCACCGGCTGGCGCGAGGAAGTGCTGGTGCCGTGACGATCCGGCCCCGCAACGACGTGCCGCTGGCCCCCTACTGCACGCTGGGTGTCGGCGGGCCCGCCCGCTACTTCGTCGAGGGCCGTGACGAGGCGACGATCCAGGCGGCGCTGGCCTGGGCGCGCCGTCGGGGCCTGCCCTTGCGCGTGATCGGCGGAGGCTCCAACCTGCTCGTCGCCGACGAGGGCGTGGAGGGGCTGGTCGTCCGGATCGTCTCGCGCGGCGTGGTGGCCCGCCGGCGCGGCCCTCACGTCGTGGTGACGGCGGCCGCGGGCGAGCCCTGGGATCCGCTGGTCGGCCGCGCCGTCGAGCGCGGCTGGGCGGGGCTCGAGTGCCTCAGCGGGATCCCCGGCTCGGTCGGGGCCACCCCCATCCAGAACGTCGGCGCCTACGGCCAGGAGGTCGGCGACACGGTCATCCACGTGCGGGTGCTCGACACGCGCGACGGCCGGGTGCGCACCATGGGCCATCACGACTGTCGCTTCGCGTACCGCGACAGCATCTTCAAGAGCGGCGAGCCCGAGCGCTGGGTGGTGCTGGCGGTGCAGTACCGGCTGCGGCCGGGGGGCGCGCCGACCGTCCGCTACGCCGAGCTCGAGCGCCACCTGGCCGATCGTGGCATCACCGGCCCATCGCTGGCCGACGTGCGGGCCAGCGTCCTCGACATTCGGCGCTCCAAATCCATGGTCATCGAGGCCGGCGACGAGAACCGCCGCTCCTGCGGCTCGTTCTTCACGAACCCGATCGTGACCGCGGCCGAGGCGGCCAAGGTGCAGGCCCTCGCCGGCGACGCCGCGATGCCGCAGTGGCCGCAGGCCGACGGCCGCCTCAAGCTCGCCGCCGGCTGGCTGGTCGAGCGCGCCGGCTTCGCGCGGGGCCAGCGGGAGGGCCCGGTCGGGATCTCCACGCGGCACGCCCTGGCGATCGTGGCCCACGAGGGCGCGACGGCCCGCGACGTCGCGCATTTCGCCCGGCGGGTGCAGGCCACGGTGGCCGAGCGGTTCGGCGTGCGCCTGGTGCCCGAGCCCGTGTTCTGGGGTTTATAATTCCTCCCATGCCCGTCCGGACCCGCGACCTGCGTGTGGAGAGCATCCGCCCGCTCCTGCCGCCCGCCATCCTGCTGGAGGAGCTGGCGCCGGACGACGCCGGCTCGCAGGCGGTGTCATGCGCGCGCGCAGAGATCGCCCGCATCCTGGGCGGCGACGATGACCGGCTGGTCGTCATCGTGGGGCCCTGCTCGATCCACGATCCCGACGCCGGCCGGGACTACGCCGCCCGCTTGCGCGCCGTGGCCGAGGAGCTCGTCGACGAGCTCAGGATCGTCATGCGGGTGTACTTCGAGAAGCCCCGGACCACGGTCGGCTGGAAGGGCCTCATCAACGACCCCCACCTCGACGGCAGCTTCGCGATCAACGAGGGCCTGCGCCTGGCGCGCCGGCTGCTGCTGGACCTGGTGGGGATGGGCCTGCCCACCGGCTGCGAGTTCCTCGATCCGATCACCCCTCAGTTCATGTCCGATCTCGTGGCCTGGGGGGCCATCGGGGCCCGCACTACGGAGAGCCAGGTGCATCGCGAGCTGGCCTCCGGCATGTCGATGCCGATCGGCTTCAAGAACGGCACCGACGGCGGCGTGCAGATCGCGATCGACGCCGTCCGGTCGGCGGCCCACCCCCACCGCTTCATCGGCGTCACCGAGCAGGGCCTGGCCGGCATCGTCTCCACCCGGGGCAACCCCGACTGCCACATCATCCTGCGTGGCGGGCAGAGCGGCCCCAACTACGACACCATGAGTGTCCAGAAGACGCTCGTCGCCCTGCGCGATGCCGGCCTGCCGCCCCGGCTCATGATCGACACCAGCCACGGCAACAGCGAGAAGGACCATCGCCGGCAGCCCCTGGTCGCCCGCGACGTCGCCGCGCAGGTGGCTCAGGGCGAGCCCGGCATCATCGGTCTCATGATGGAGAGCTTCCTGGCGGATGGGCGCCAGAACCTCGTGGACCGGGCCCAGCTCGTCTACGGCCAGTCGATCACCGACGCGTGCATGGGCTGGGAGACGACCGTACCGGTGCTCCGCGAGCTGGCCGACGCCGTCCGCCAGCGGCGCGGCGCGCGCAAGGGCTAAGGCTTCAGGCTGGTCGTCAGCAGCGAGGTCAGCCGCCACAGGACGATCACGAAGCCCGCCGCCGCCGCGCCTGCCAGTGAGGCCAGGACTTTCAGGAGCCGACCTCGCCTCACCGCGCGGCGGCCGAACAGCACGCGGGTGTCGCGGACCACGCGCGTGCCCGGCGGAGGAAAGACGCCGCTGTGCACGATGCGCGAGCCCAGCCGCCAGAGGTAGGCGGCCAGCAACAGTATCGGGACGACGACGCCCAGCGCCAGGCCCCAGCTGGAGATGACCAGACGATCGTCCATCTGCTCGGGATCCTCGGTGATCCACCGCAGCAGGGCGGGAAGCTGCGACTCGACGAGGAACATCAACGCCAGGCCGGCCAGCGTGGCCAGTCCAAGCATGACGATCGCGACCCGCCGGGCCCGGGGATCGGCTTTCTGGATCTCGTGCTGGGCGATCAGGCGCTTGCTCACCACTTCCGATCATAGGCCGCGCGGCGCCGCGTTCAGAAGTTCTGCTTGGACCGCCTTGATCCGCACGAACCCGGTTCCACGGTGACCTTGCGCAAGTGGTGGCGACTGCGATGGCCCGCGCGCTTCAGCCCCTAGTCAGCTTGCTCCGCGGACCCAGGCGGTGACGGGGACTCCCCGAGAGCGCGTGGATGCAGGACGTCGATCGCCCAGCCCACGTCCAGCCGCTCGCCGAGCCAGCCGGGGCACGACGTCCGCGGATGGATGTTGAGGCCCTGCGCGGCGTGGCCTGAGCGAAGGGCGTGCGCCGGATCGGTTGGCACCGCGGCCGGCGATGGAATCTCGGGGAGAAGCCGGCCGTCCGGCCACCGGAACCGAAGCGTACCGTCGGGCTGTCGATGGACCTGGAAGCCCTCCTCGTGGACCGCCCGGTGGTGCCGGCGACAGAGGAGTGTGAGGTTCGAGAGCGTGGTGGGGCCGCCTTGAGCCCAAGGACGGATGTGATGGCCCTGCCCGAAGCGGACGCCGCAGCCCGGGAAGCGGCAACCGCGGTCCCGATGCAGGAGCGCCCTGCGTAACGCCGGCGGGATCGTGCGCGTTCGGGCGCCGACTTCCAGCAGGCGGCCGGCCTGGTCGTGGCGCATGATCACCCGGGTGGCGTCGCAGGCCAGGCGCTGAGACGTTCCAGCTGGAACGCGTGTGCCCTCCTCGAGGACGGACTGGCCAGGGGCATCGGCATTCGCCAGGACATCGGCATCGACGTGGACCACGACCTGGTAGCGCTCGCCCGAGGCTCCGGGATCGAGGCCGTGGTGCAACGCCGTCTCGGCCAGCAGGGTCAGGGCATCGGCCCGCTGCTGGGCCAGGGTTGAGTTGTCGGGGTGCGGTGCACCCCTGGCGCCTGCATGACCAGCGCGCCGACCTCAGGCTCCAACCGCCCCCGCAGGACGACCATGCCCTCGTCATCCCGATACACGTGCAGGGCCCGGCTCTTGTGCCGCTGTGCGGCTTCCTGCGCTTCGGCCTGCCGGTCGACTTTGCGCCAGCCCCGCACGATGCGCTCGACGTGCCGGTGGTGCCGGCGCGTCCGACCGCCAGCAGCCGCTCTTCGGTCTCCGGGGTGGCCACCCGGGTCAGGGCCCGGACCTTCGAGTACGACAGTTCTCCACGGGCGAGAGCCTGGGCCAGCAACGGTAAGCTTCCCAGTGGGCGCAGGACTTGAACCCGTTGCCCCAGCCGCCGCGCGCGTCGAACTCGCGAATCAGATCCAGGAGGCGAGCCGTGGCGGCGGCCAGGTGGGCCGCCAGCTCAGCGATCTCGTCGCCCAGCCGGTCGAGCTCTGCCGTGCGATCGTCAGTTGCAACACAAATCGGCGAGTGAAACTCCATGTTGCCTCCTTCGTTGAGGCAACTCTACTCCTCGATTTCGACGCCACCGGGAAGGCGCGATGTGCAGCGATCTCGCAGAAATCAAGTCCCTTTCCAGGACACGAACCTCCCGGCGGCTCCCTACGGGTGCTAGCGGGCCGCTAGGCCGCTATTTCGGAGTCACTCGCGACACGCGGTCAGCCCGAGAACAAAACCTGTCAAGAGCTAAGTTCAGATACGCCCGGTCCTCGAACGACGATCCCGTCCGTCGCAAGGCCGAGCCCGTCGCGATAGAAACAGAGCGCTCGCGCCAAATCGTCGACGCCGATGGTGATGACGGTGACCCTGGGCTTCATGCGGTCGATTGCGCCAGCCTCAGCTCGGTCAGGATGAAGGCGTAGTCGAAGGCGATCTCGCGCAGGAAGTCGTAGCGGCCGGACGGCCCGCCGTGGCCGGCGCCCAGGTGGATCTTGAAGAGCACGGGGCGGTCGCCGTTGGCGGTGGCGCGCAGGCGGGCCACGTACTTGGCCGGCTCCCAGTACATCACCTGGCTGTCGTTCAGCGAGGTCCTGATGAGGACGGCGGGGTAGCGCTGAGGGCGGATGTTCGTGTAGGGGCAGTAGCCCTTCATGCACTCGTACAGCTCGCGGATCTTGGGATTGCCCCACTCCTCGAACTCGCCCACGGTGAGCGGCAGCGACTCGTCCAGCATGGTGTTGATGACGTCCACGAACGGCACCCGCATGATCGCGGTCCGGAACAGCTCGGGACGCATGTTGAGCACGGCGCCGATGAGCAGGCCGCCCGCACTGCCGCCCTCGATCACGAGCCGGTCGGGCGCCGTGTAGCCCCTGGCGATCAGAAACTCGGCGGCGGCGATGAAGTCGGTGAACGTGTTGGGCTTGCGCAGCATGCGACCGCTCTCGTGCCAGGCCTTGCCCAGCTCGCCGCCACCCCGCACGTGGGCCACGGCGTAGACGATGCCGCGGTCGAGCAGGCTCAGCCGCGCCGAGTTGAACGTCACCGGGAACGGGATGCCATAGGCGCCGTAGCCGGCCAGGAGCATCGGGCGCGGGGTCTCGGGCGGCGGCAGGCGATACACGAGCGAGATGGGCACGCGTGTGCCATCGGAAGCGGTGGCGTGCAAGCGCTCCGACCGGTACTGCGTCGGGTCGTACCCGCCCAGGACTTCGGTCCGCTTGCGCAGGACGAGCTGGCGCGTGGCCACGTCGTAGTCGTAGACGGAGGCCGGGGTGATGAAGGACTGGTAGCGGAAGCGGTAGAAGCCCGCGTCGAATTCCAGATTCGGCTGGGGATCGATCTCGTAAGCCGGTTCCGGAAACTGGATGTGGTGCGCCGCGCCGGGGACCCGATCCGTCACCCGCAGGCGCGTCAGGCCGTCCTCGCGCTCGTGGACCACGTAATACCTTGCGAAGACATCGACGTCGTCCAGCATGACGTCGTCGCGGTGCGGCAGCACCTCCACCCAGCGCTCGGGGCGCGGATCGTCGACCGGCGCGGTGACGAGGCGGAAGTTGCGGCGCCCGCCGCCGTTGGTCCGGATGTAGAAGCGATCGCCGCCGTGGTCGACGTAGTACTCGTGGTCCTTCTCGCGCGCCAGCAGCAGGCGCCAGGCGCCCTGCCACGCGTCGGCCGGGAGGCACCGGACCTCGGTCGTCGTGAAGCTGCCGGAGAGGGCGAAGAGGAAGGCCCGGCTGCGCGAGCGCCAGACGTGCAGCCGGAACAGCGGATCCGCCTCCTCGTAGACCAGGATGTCGTCCGCGGCCGGAGCGCCCAGCCGGTGGCGCCACAGGCGGTAGGCGCGCTTGGCCGCGTCCTCGCTCACGTAGAACAGCACCGCGGGATCGGCCGACCACGCGACCGAGGCGACCTTCTCGACCCGATCGGCTTCCAGCAGCCCGGTCTCGAGGTTCTTCAGGTAGAGCGTGTAGTCGCGGAAGCCGGTGTAGTCGATGGTGTAAGCGAGCCGGCGGCCGTCATCACTGATGGCGTAGACGCCCAGCGCGCAGAAGGCGTGGCCCTCGGCGAGCGCGTTCAGGTCGAGGGTGACTTCTTCCGGGGCGTCCTCGCCCCGCTTGCGGCAATAGATGGGGTACTGCTTCCCCGTCTCCGTACGCGAGTAGTAGAGCCACTCGCCGAACCGGTAGGGGACGCTCGCGTCGTCTTCCTTGATTCGCGCCAGCATTTCCCGGTAGAGGGCCTCCTGGAGCGGCTCCGTCGGCTTCATCACCCGCTCGGTGTGAGCGTTCTCGGCTTCCAGGTAGGCCACCACCTCGGGGTCGGTCTTCTCGCGCAGCCAGAAGTAGTCGTCCTCGAGTTGCTCGCCGTGGACGGGCGTCACGTGGGGCATCCGGCGAGCCTGCGGCGGCTGCACGTCGGCCATGGCGCCCTCAGGCGTCAAGCTTGGCAGCCAGATCGAGAAAGTCTTCGGCCACGACGTCCCACACGCCCTCGGGACGCAGATTCGTCGTCTGGCCCGGCCCGTATTCGGTGCGGCGGTGGACGAAGGCGGTCCGAAAACCCTGCTTGCTGGCCGCGGCGAGGTCGTTGTTGTGGGCGGCCACCATCAGGCACTGCGCGGGTTCGAGCCCGAGCAGCTCGGCGGTGACCAGGTAGGCTTCGGGCTGAGGCTTGTAGTGCCTGGCCACCTCGGCGCCCAGCACCGCGTCCCACGGCAGGCCGGCGTGGCGGGCCATGTTCACGATGAGGGCGACGTTGCCGTTGGACAGCGTGGCCAGGATGAACCGGCGCTTGAGCCTGGAGAGGCCGGGCACCGCATCGGGCCAGGGATCGAGACGGTGCCAGGCCCGGTTGAACGTCTCGATCTCCTCGTCGCTGAGGCCGGCGATGCCGAAATCGTCCAGCAGCCGCCCGAGGCTCTCGCGATGCAGGTCGTCCAGCTTCGTCCACGGCTGGGCGCCGCTGCGCACCCGCTCGAGCTGCGGCTGGTAGAGGCCGCGCCAGGAGTCGGCGAGCTTCGCCCAGTCGACGTGGTCCAGCCCCCTGGCCCGGCCGAGCGCCTGCCCTTCGCGGATGAGGCTGCCCCGCCAGTCGACGACCGTGCCGAATACGTCGAACGTGAGCGCCTCGATGGCGGCGGGATCGAACGCGCTCACCAGCGCTCCCAGTGGACCAGCTCGGTCAGGGGCAGGCGGCGGCGAGCCACGCTCGCCGGCGGCGCCGCGCGCGCCGGATCGACGTAGCCGAAGCCGATCACCCGGTTCACCGCGATCGTCGGCGGGATGTCCAGCAGCTTGGCCAGCTCGGCCTCCGGCACGTGGGCGGGACACGAGCCGATCCCCTCCCCCCAGGCCGCCACCATCATGTTCTGGGCGCAGCGGCCGGCGTCGTACTCGTGCCGCCCGGTCTGCACGAGGACGATGGCCACGGCGGCGTCGGCCAGCCAGCGGGCGAAGCGGCTGAGCCCGGCGATGGCGGCCAGGCGCCCGCGGTCCCGGACGACCACGAAGCGATTGGGCTCGCTGTTCTTCGAGCTGCCCGTCATGCGACCGGCCTGGAGGATGCGCTGCAGCGCCGCCTCCGGCACCGGCCTGGGCAGGAACGCCCGCTGATCGCGCTTGCCGACGACGGCCCGGTAGGCCTCCACGGCGGGCATTCTACCCCGCGCGTCGAGGGGCCGCCGCCGGGCTCACTCCTGGCGGAGCACCGCCAGGGGGGCCCGGCCGAGCAGGCGCAGCGTGGCCAGCCCGCCCACGGCGAGGGCGATGGCGGTGGCGGCCAGGGCGCCCAGCACCAGCGGCAGCGGCTCCAGCGTCCACGGCGCGTCCATGACGAACCGGTGCACCGCCCACACGAGCCCGGCGGCCAGCAGCACGCCCCCCAGACCGGCGACGGCGCCCAGGCAGGCGTACTCGACGGCGAAGGCCCGGGCGACGGCGGCGCGCGTGGCCCCGAGCGTCTTGAGAATGACCGTCTCGTACAGCCGCTGGTGGCGGGTCGCCGCCAGCGTGGAGGCCATCACGGTGAGCCCGGCGGTGATGCTGAACAGCGCCATGAGCCGCACGGCGAACCCGATCTGGTCGAGCAGGGTCGCCACCCGCTCCAGCACGGCCCGCACGGGAACCGCCGTGACGTTCGGAAACCCCGCCACCACCCTGTCTTGAAGTCCGGCTTCGGCCTCGGCGGGGACTCGGGCCGTGGCCACGTACGTCACCGGCGCGCCGTCGAGCGCACCGGGCGAGAGGATCGCGAAGAAGTTGGCGCTCAGGCTCTGCCAGTCCACCCGCCGCAGGCTCATCACCTCGACGTCGACCGTGACGCCCTGGACGTCGAAGGCGAGCGTGTCGCCGACTCCGACGCCGAGGTGCCGGGCCGCTTCGTCCTCCAGCGACACGCGCGGCCGCTGCCCCGCTTCGGCCGCGGTCCACCAGCGCCCGCTGACGATCTCGGTCCCCTCCGGCGGCTCGGATGCAAAGGTCAGCACGTACTCGCGGGTGAAATACCAGGTCTTGTCGGGCGCCGCCGACCGCCTGGCCTCGATCAGGTCGCGGGTGACCGGCGCGCCGTCGATCGCGGCCAGCCGCCCCCGCACGACCGGGTAGAGGGTCGGGGCGACGCCGCCGCTGGCGCTCGTGACGAGCTGCGCGAACGACGCGCGCTGATCGGCCTGCACGTCGACGAAGAAGAACGACGGGGCCTCCTGCTTGCGCTCGAAGGCGATCTGGCGGCCCAGGCTCGCCTCGAAGAGCGCGATGGCCACGAGGAGCATGACGCCCGTGCCCAGCGCCACCACGACCCGCACAGTGTGCCCGCCCGGCCGGCGGAGCCCGGCGAGCCCCTGCCGCCAGGCGAGCCCACCGCCGGGCGGAAGCGAGCGCGCGAGGAGCACGAGGCCGCGCGAGAGCGCCGCCAGCACCGCGAGCGCGACCAGCGCGACGACGACGAAGATGGCGCCGAGCTTCAGCGAGCCCGCCTGCCAGAACGCCAGCGCGGCGAGCCCGGCCACGATCGGCAGCGTCGCCGCCCACGGCCGCGGGGCGCGCCAGGTGGCCGCCTCCACGTCCCGGCGCAGGATGAGCGAGGGCGGCACGGCGCGCACGGCGAGCAGCGGCCAGGCGGCGCACAGGAGCGCCGTCAGGGTCCCCATCAGCAGCCCCCGCACCAGCGTCCAGACGTCCCACGCCGGCTCCAGGGCCACGGGCGCGAAGGGCTGGACCGCCCGCACGAGCGCTGGCTGGATCGCCAGCCCCAGCGCCGCGCCGGCCAGGCTCGCCAGCACCGCCAGGGCCTGGATCTGGATCAGGTAGGCGCCGAGCAGCGCGCGCGATTGGGCGCCGAGGCACTTGAGGATGGCGATTGCCACGAGCTGGCGCCTGACGAGCATGGCCACCGACGAGGCGACGCCGACGCCGCCCACGAACAGGCTGGCCAGGCCGACCAGCCCCAGATAGGTCGCGAGCTGCGAGAAGAAGCGGCGCAGGCCGGGCCGGGCCTCGTCGAACGCCGTCACCCGCACCGAGGGGTCGGCGATGGCGCGCTCCAGGGCTTCGTGGGCCGGGCGCACGGGGGCGCCTTCGGCAAGCCGCACGAGCGTCCGGTAGCGGACCCGGCTGCCGTAGCGCTCGAGCTCCGTGGACGCGAGCGCACCGGTGTCGATCATCACGCGCGGGCCGATCGAGATGACGCGCACGGCCCGGTCGGGCTCCCGCGTGATCACTCCCGCGATGGCGAAGCGCGCCGCGCCGACCTCGACCTGGTCGCCCACGGCCAGGCCCAGCCGATCCAGGAGCGCCTGCTCGACGAGGGCGGTGTCTCTGGCCACTGGATGGCCGGGACGGGCCGGCGTGACCTCGAGACGCCCGTAGAGCGGGTACGCGGGCTCCACCGACTTCAGCTCCACGAGCAGCGTGGCGCCGGTAGCGGAGTTGCGGGCCATGGCCGCCATCTCGCGCACGGCGGTGACCCGGGCGCCGTCCCGACCCAGGCGAGCGACCGCGTCCTGAGCGTGAGCGTCGAGCGGTCGGGCCGAGCGCAGCTCGAGATCGCCGCCGGTGAGCGCCTTGGCCTCCCTTGCGACCGCGCCGTCGAGGCTGACCGCGAGGGTGCCGACCGAGACCAGGGCGGCCACGCCCAGGGCGACGCAGGCGAAGAACGTGAGGAAATGGCGCCAGGCGCCCCGCGTTTGACGCCAGGCCATCCTGAGCCCGAAGCCCGGCGTCACGGCTGTCCGTTCACGATCCGGCCATCGCGCAGCCTGACGACGCGCCCGGCGTGCCGGGCCAGGGCCGGGTCGTGAGTGACGAACACCAGCGTCGACCCGCGCTCGCGGTTCAGGGCCAGCAGCAGCTCGATGATCTGGGCGCCCGTGGCCGAGTCCAGGTTGCCGGTCGGCTCGTCGGCCAGGAGCAGCTTCGGGCCGAGCGCCACCGCCCGGGCCAGCGCCACGCGCTGCTGCTCGCCGCCGGAGAGCTGCACCGGGTAGTGATGCGCGCGATCGCTGAGCCCCACCTCCGCCAGGAGCGCGCGGACCCGGACCGCCACGTCCGGCGCGCCGGCGATCTCCAGCGGCACGGCCACGTTCTCGGCGGCGGTGAGCGTGGGAATCAGGTGGAAGGACTGGAACACGTAGCCCAGCGTCTCGCGCCGGAAGCGCGCGAGCGCGTCCTGGTCGAGCTTTGCGAGGTTGACGCCGGCGACCACGATGGTGCCGGACGTCGGGCGGTCCAGCCCGGCGAGGAGCCCCACGAGCGTGGACTTGCCGCTGCCCGAGGGCCCGGTGATCGCGCACACCTCGCCCGCTTTCACGTCGAGGGCGATCCCGTCGAGGATGGTGAGCCAGCGGCCGCCGCTGGGCAATCGCATGACGAGGTCGCGAACCTGAATCATCGAGTCTTCCATAATACACTTCGAGTGTGAGGCGTCTCGGCGTCACCGCCCTCCTGCTGGCCGTCCACGGCGTCGCCTGGCCCGCGTCCGCCGACGGGGCCGACGGGATCACCGTCCTCGGCGACAGTCTCACCGCCGGTCTCGGCGTCGCCGCCGCCGAGGCCTTCCCCGCCCGTCTGCAGGCGCGCCTGAAGCGAGAGGGCTACGACTACCGCGTGGTGAACGCCGGCGTGAGCGGCGACACCACGGCGGGAGGGCTCCGGCGCGTGGACTGGGTACTCCGGACCCAACCCGACATCGTCGTCGTCGCGCTGGGCGCCAACGACGGGCTGCGCGGCCAGCCACCCGCCGCGATGCGCGACAACCTCGAGGCCATCGTCAAGCGGCTTCAGGCGGCCGGCGTCAAGGTTTTGCTCGCCGGCATGCGCATGCCGCCCAACTACGGCGCGGAGTACACACGGCAATTCGCCGCCGTGTTTCCCGAGGTCGCCCGGCGCACCGGCGTGCCCCTGATGCCGTTCTTGCTCGACGGCGTGGCGGCCCAGGCCCCGCTGCTCCAGCCAGACGGGATCCACCCGAGCGCGGCCGGACACGAGGTCATTGCCGACCGCCTGTGGCCCCATCTGCGCCCCCTGCTGCGCCGGCCGGGCTGATGCTACGATCCAGGACATGACCATCACCGACACCGCGCGCACGCTGCAGTTCGTCCAGCGGGCGTGGGACGAGCACGTCGTCCCCGCCCTCGCCGAGTACGTGAGAATCCCGGCCAAGTCACCGGCCTTCGATCCCCAGTGGCGCGAGCACGGCCACATCGAGCGCGCCGTGGCCCACATCCAGGCCTGGGCCCGCTCGCGCCCGATCGAGGGGTTGCAGATCGAGGTCGCCCGGCTGGAGGGCCGCACGCCCGTGCTCCTCATGGAGGTGCCGGGCGACGGCAAGGACACCGTCCTGCTCTACGGTCACTGCGACAAGCAGCCCGAGATGACCGGCTGGGCCGACGGCCTGGGGCCGTGGACGCCGGTGCGCCGCGGTGACCGGCTCTACGGCCGGGGCGCGGGTGACGACGGCTACGCGGCCTTCGCGGCGCTGACCGCCATCGAGGCGCTTCAAACCCAGGGGCGGCCCCACCGGCGCTGCGTCGTGCTCATCGAGGCCTGCGAGGAGAGCGGCAGCTACGACCTGCCGTACTACGTCGAGGCACTGGCCCAGCGCATCGGCACGCCCGGCCTGGTGATCTGCCTGGATGCCGGGTGCGGCGACTACGAGCGCTTCTGGGCGACCAGCTCGCTGCGCGGCCTCATCAACGGCACGCTGACAGTGGAGGTGCTCGGCGAGGGCGTGCACTCCGGCGCCGCCGGCGGCATCGTCCCCTCGAGCTTCCGCATCGC
>DASTFB010000094.1 GCA_035709005.1 Candidatus Methylomirabilota bacterium
CCGGGCTCACGGTCCCCGCTACAACAAACCAAACCGGGCTCGCGGGCCCCGCTACAGTAAATAGCGGGCGCGGGAACCCCTGCCGTCATGCCCAAACACGTCGTCGTCGGCACCGCGGGGCACATCGATCACGGCAAGACCGCCCTCGTCAAGGCCCTGACCGGTATCGACACCGACCGGTTACCCGAAGAAAAGGCCCGAGGGATCACCATCGACCTCGGCTTCGCCTTCCTGGAGGAGCCCGGCGGGCTCACGATCGAGATCGTCGACGTGCCCGGTCACGAGCGCTTCGTGAAGAACATGCTGGCCGGCGTGGGGGGAATCGACGTCGCCATGCTGGTCGTGGCGGCCGACGAGGGCGTCATGCCGCAAACCCGTGAGCACCTGGCCATCTGCTCGCTGCTTCACATCAAGACCGGACTGGTGGTCCTCACCAAGGCCGACCTGGTCGAGGCCGACTGGCTCGAGCTGGTCCGCGACGACGTGGCCACGCTGGTGCACGGGACCTTCCTGGACGGCGCTCCCCTCCTGGCCGTGTCCGCCAAAACCGGCGCGGGCCTGCCCGAGCTCCGGACGACGCTGGGGCAGATTGCCACGACGGTGTCGCCCCGACGGGTCGACGAGCTCCCCCGCCTGCCCGTCGACCGCGTCTTCACCGTGAAAGGATTCGGCACGGTGGTGACCGGCACGCTGATGGCGGGGCGACTGGCGGTGGACGACCGGGTCGAGATCTACCCGAAGGGGCTCAACGCCAAGATCCGCGGGCTACAGACTCACGGCCGGTCCGTGACGGAGGCCCGGGCCGGCCAGCGGACAGCCGTCAACTTCCAGGGTATCGAGCGGGCGGCCGTGGAGCGTGGTGACGTGGTCGGTCTCGCTGGAACGCTCGTCCCATCGCGCCTGGTCGATGGGACGCTGGAGCTGCTGGCCGAGGCTCCGCGCCCCCTCAAGCTCCGGGACCGCGTCCGCTTTCACGCCGGGACGAGCGAGATCATGGCCCGCGTGCTCCTGGTCGGCCGGCCCGAGCTGCTTCCCGGCGAACGGGCCTTCGCCCGCTTACGTCTGGAGGCGCCCGTGGTCGCCGTGCCCGGCGATCGGTTCGTGGTCCGCTCCTACTCACCCATCGTCACGATCGGGGGCGGCACGCTGCTCGACGTGGACCCTCCCCGTTTCCGGCGCAAGGCCCCCTCCCTGCTCGCGCATCTCGCGCTGCTGGAGCGCGGCACCCCGGAAGAGGTGGCCGAGGAGCATGTGCGTCACGTGGGGACGGCCGGCGTGCGAGCCAGCGCGCTGGCCGGTCGGGCCCCTTTCGGCCCCGAGCAATTGCGACAGATCCTGGGCCGGCTCGAGGCCGAGCGTCGGGTCCTGGCCATCGAGCGCGACTGGTTCATCCATCCCGAGAGCTACGATCGGCTCCGCGACCTGGTCGTCGGGGCCCTCGAGCAGTTTCACCGTGCGAACCCGCTGCGTTCGGGCATGTCGCGCGAGGAGCTCAGAGGGCGCGCGGGGGCGCCGGACGAGCGCATCTTCGCCCACCTGCTGGCCGCGCTCGACGCGGAGGGCCGAGTACGGACCGAGCGCGACAAGGTCCGGCTGGGCTCCCACGTGGTCCGGCTGAGCCCGGACCAGCAGCGCTCCGTCGACCGGATCGAGCAGGAGTTTCTCAAGGCGGAGGCGGCCCCCCCGAGCCCGGAGGAGGCGCTCGGGCGGGCAGGCCTCAAGGGCGACGAGGAGCACGAGCTGTTCCAGTTGCTGGTGGCGGACCGGAAGCTCGTGCGGGTCAAGGAGTCGCTCTACTTCCACGCCTCGGCCCTGGACGCCATCCAGGACAAGGTCGTGAGCCTTCTGCGCGAGCGCAAGGAGATCGCGCCGGGAGACATCAAGGACCTGCTCGGTATCTCACGCAAGTACGCCATCCCGCTCCTGGAGCACCTGGACGCCCGCCGGGTCACGGCCCGGGTGGGGGAGAAGCGGGTCTTGCGGGGCGGGTAGGCGCGGGGTATGGTGGAGGCGCTGGAAAGGGGTGCGCTATGTTTGGGCTGGGCTACCAGGAACTCCTCATCATTCTGGTGATCGTGTTGATCCTCTTCGGAGCCAACCGGCTGCCGGAACTGGCGCGCTCGTTGGGGTCGAGTGTCAAGGAGTTCAAGAAGGGAGTGAACGAGGTCAAGGCGGAGGATTCGAGCGCCGCCACCAAGCGAGAAGAGGAGAAGCAGGCGTAACCCTACGGATCGGCGTCGACGTCGGCGGCACCCGCATCCGCGCCGGGGCCGTGACAGCCGACGGGGAAGTCGTCTCCCGGGTCGAGTGCCTCACCGAAGCTGAGCGCGGTCCCGCCGCCGTCCTCACCAGGCTCACCGAATCCATCGGCCAACTGCTCGCCTCGCATCCCTCTGTCGACGCCGTGGGCGTGGCGTGTGCGGGGCAGATCCATCCCGAGACCGGCACGGTGGTCTATGCGCCCAACCTGGGGTGGCACGACGTTCCCCTCGCCTCGGAGTTGCGGAAGAGGCTCGGGGTCCGGCTCACCGTGGAGAACGACGTCCGCGCCGCCGCCTGGGGCGAGTTCGCTCACGGTGCCGGGGCGGGCGCGCGGAGCCTCGTGGCCGTATTCGTGGGAACCGGCGTCGGCTCCGGCGCCGTGTTGAACGGCGCCATCTGGCGCGGCGCCGACAACGGGGCCGGTGAGGTCGGCCACACCCAGGTGGTGTGGGACGGCCTGCCGTGCCCGTGCAAGCAACGCGGCTGTCTGGAGCAGTACGTGTCGGGGAGCGGCTTTCAACGGCGCCTGAGGCTGGCCCTGGCCGCCGGCGTGCCGACCTGCCTGGCGGAGGCGACGCAGAGCGACCCCGCCCGGCTCACCGCTTCCATGGTGCAGGCCGCTGCCGAGGCCGGCGATCGCTTCGCAAGGGAGGTCTGGCAGGATGCCGAGCGGTTTCTCACGCTGGGCGTCGCCAACTACGTGACGCTGCTCAATCCCGAGGTCCTGGTGCTGGGCGGCGGTGTCATCGAGACGGTGCCCCGGCTCTTCCAGACGGTGAGCACCGGCGTCCCCCGGCTCACCACCATCCTGGCGCGCGGGCTGCGAATCGAGCGCGCGAAGCTCGGCGACTGGAGCGGTGTGATCGGCGTCGCCGCGCTCGCGTCGGAGGCCGCCTGACGGGCGGCCGGGCGCTTTGCTCCGACCTCGCGGTGGCGGCCACTCTGAGCGTGCTGACCGTGCTGTCCCGCCTGCCTTACCGGGCGCGCATGCTCTACAACTGGGACGCGGTGCAGTTCGCGCTCGCCCTGCAGGAATACGACGTGGCCAAGCACCAGCCACATCCGCCGGGCTACGTGCTCTACGTGGGGCTGGGCCGGCTGATCGACGCCTGGCTGAACGACCCGCCGGCCGCCTACGTGGTGCTGGCCGTGCTCTTCAGTGGGTTGACGACGTTCGTCGTCTACTATCTCGCCCTCGCCATCTACGGGCGCGCCACCGCGCTGGCGGCGGCGGCGCTCCTTGCCGTGAGCCCGCTCTTCTGGTTCTACGGCTCGGTCGGCTTGACGTATGCCGGTGAGGCGCTCGGCGCCTCGACGGTTGCCTACTTCGCGTTCCGATCGCTCCGGGGAAGTCGACACTACGCCTGGATAGGCGCCGCCTGCCTCGGGCTGGTCGGCGGGCTCCGGCAGTCCATCCTGGTCCTGTTGTTGCCGTTGTGGCTCGGCTCGGCGGCGATCGGCCCGCGGCGGGCGCGGGTGGTGGCCGTAGGGCTGGCCCTCCTCACCCTGGCCGTGCTCAGCTGGGCCCTGCCGATGATCTGGCTCACGGGTGGACTCGAACGTTACTTGACCGCGTCGGCCGACCTGGTCGCCGAGGTGATCACGCCGACATCGGTGATGGCCGGCCGGCTCGAGACGACGCTGCGGGTTTCGCGTCATCTGCTCGAGTCGGTGCTCGTGGGCCTGGGACCGCTGGCCCTGGCCGCCGGCCTGGTGCCCTGGTACATCCGGCGTCACGGCTGGCGGGAGCGTGAGTGGTTCCTGCTCGGCTGGGCGGCCACGCCGGTGGCGGTCTACACGCTCGTTCATTTCGGTCAGCCCGGCTACGTCCTGACCTTCCTTCCGGCGCTGGTCATCTTCCTGTCGCACGTCTTGATCACCGCGCTGGCCGGTGCCCAGGGCGCAGCTCATTCCCGCCGACGTGCGGTCGTCGCGATCGCTGCGGTGGTCGTGATCGTCCTCGTCAACGGCGCGTTCTTCGTCAGCGCGCGCCCGACCACCCGGGATTTCGAGCGCGCCGAGCCGGGCTGGGCGCGCATGGCCGAGGAGGACCTGTCCGACCGGGTTCTGAGCCACACGGCGGCAGCCCTCCGGGAGCACGAGGCGGTGCTGCAGACCTATGTGCGGGCCATCCGCGGTCTCTACCGCCCCGACGACACGCTGCTCATCACCGAGCTCGGCAACCCCCGGTCGTATCCCTGGCTGAGGCACGGCATGTACTACCTGCCCGAATATCCCATCTACGAGCTGCAATCGGGCGACCGGCCACCGGGCTTCTACGCGCCGCGGCTGGCCCGCGCGATGTCGCGTACGCCGGGGGCGACGATCGTCGTGCCATCGACGGTCAGGCAGCTGGTGTGGTTCGTGGATCACTGGAATCCCGGTGTGGAACGCCCGGCCGGCCTGCAGGAGATCACCCTGCCCCATGGCCGGTATATCTACACGCTGCCGGTGCGGCGCCTGCCCATGCGGTACGCGGGCTATACCTTCGTTGCCGACACTCCGCGCGGTGGGCGCGCGGAGCGCTAGCCTCCTCGTCGTCCTCGCCACGGTCGCCGCTGTGGCGGCGTTTGTCGCCGCCGAGCGGTGGATCGCCGGCGCCCCCGGCCTGCCCCTCGACGACGCCTGGATCCATCGGCACTTCGCCAGGAACCTCGCTGAAGGCGCAGGGTTCTCCTACAACCCGGGGACGCCCGTCGCGGGATCGACGGCCCCGCTGTGGACGCTCGTGCTCGGCGGCGCCTTCGCCCTGGTGGGACCTTCTTTGCTGGCCACCAAGGTCCTCGGCGTCGTCCTGACCGCGAGCGCCGCCCTCGTGAGCCGCCAGGCCGCGCTCGCGTGGGGAGCGACCCCTCTGGCGGCCACCGGCACCGCGTTCGCCCTGGTCTGGACGGCCGCCCTGGCCTGGGGCGCGCTGTCCGGCATGGAAGTCTCGCTGGCCGCGCTCCTGGTGAGCGCGGCGCTGGCGGCCCACGCTCATGACCGCCCGGGGCTGGTCGCCGGGCTCGCCGCCCTGGCCCCGCTGGCCCGCCCGGAGAGCGCCATCCTGATTCCGCTCTTCGCCCTCGCGCGCCCGCCACGCGCGAGGCGGCTGGCCATCTTCGGAGCGATTGCGGCGCTGCTGCTCGCGCCGTCGGTGGTATTCAATCTCGCCACGACCGGGACGCCGCTGCCCGCCACCGTCGCGGCCAAGGTCGAAGGCGGGCTCGTGGGCTGGCTCGCCGGCGCCGACGTTTCGCTGCGCCGCGCGCTGCTGGAGCGCCCATGGCAGTTCGGCCGCGAGTGGGTGGGCTGGCTCGCGGCGACGCATTGGCTCCTGCCCCTGGTGATCCCGATCGGCGTCGTGCAGGCCTGGCGCCGGCACGGGCCTGCCCTGGGTCTGCCTGCGCTCGGCCTCGTCGTTCACCCGCTGGCCATGGCGCTTCTGGCGCCCTACCGCGGGCCGGGATTTCAGGAGGGGCGTTATTCGATGCACTTGCTGCCCCTGGCGCTGGTCGTCGTCGCCGCCGCCCTGCCGATCTCCGGCCGGTGGCAACGCGCCGGGATCGCGATCTACCTCGTCGTCGCCCTGGCTCTGCTCCCGCGAGCGGCCGAGCGCTACGGCTGGGCGGTCCAGAACATCAACGCCATGCAAGTCCACCTGGGGCACTGGGTCGACAGCCATGTGCCCCCGCGAGCGCGCCTGGCCCTCAACGACGTGGGCGCCATCGCGTACGTCTCGCGCCGGCAGGTGATCGACCTCATGGGGCTCGTCACACCGGAGATCGCCCCCTACCGGCGCCGGGGGGAGGCGGGTGTGATCGACTTCGTGTCGCGGACCTGCCCGGACTTCGTGATCGTCTTCCCCGACTGGTTTCCGGACCTGACGGCCCGCCGGTCGCTGCTGGAACCGATCTACGCGGTGCGGCTCACCCGCAATGTGGTCGCGGGGGGGCCGGAAATGGTTGTCTATCGGGTCATTCGCTGTGCGCTATGATCGAAACAGATGACGCGTGCCGCGGCGGCCGCGCTGGCCATCCTCGTCCTCACCTGCAGCGTTACCTCGCCAGCCCGGGCCCAGATCTACCGGTGGACCGACGAGCAGGGGACCGCCCATTTCGCCGAGGGGCTGGCGAACGTTCCCGCCCGCTATCGGAGTCAAGCCGTGATGGTGAGCCCGCGCCTGTCGCCTGCGGCCCCGGTGATGGCGCCTGCGCGGGGCCCGTCGCGGGAGACCGTCATCCGCTTCTCGCCGGGCCGTCAGATCATCGTGGAGGCTCGGGTGAACGGCTCCGTGACGTGCCGGCTCATGCTGGACACGGGAGCGGCGGCCACGCTGATCAGTCCGCGAGTGCTGGAGGCGGCCGGCGTCTCCCTCACCGACGGTGCCCAGGTGGTACGCGCGCGCGGTCTGGCCCGGGACGCGGAAGTCGAGGTCCAGCGCGTGGTCGTGGACTCGCTCGAGGTCGGCGGGGCGCGGGTCGACCGCCTGATGGTGGTCGCCTACGACATGGAGATGCCGCACACGGACGGTCTGCTCGGCCAGGACTTTCTGGCCCTGTTCAATGTCAGCATCGACTCCGGCGCCGGCGTCGTCACGCTGGACCCCAAGTAGCGCCCGGCGTCACCGTGATACCATGACGCTCTCGTCATGGACTACAAGAGCACGCTAAATCTACCGAAAACGGCCTTCCCCATGAGGGCCAACTTGCCCGAGAGCGAGCCCAAGCTGCTGGCCTGGTGGGATGAGCTCGGGCTCTACAAACGGCTGCGGGAGGCGGCGGCCGATCGGCCGCTGTGGATCCTGCACGACGGCCCGCCGTACGCCAACGGTCACATCCACATGGGCACCGCCCTCAACAAGATCCTCAAGGACATCGTCGTCAAGTCGCGGGCGATGATGGGTCACAACGCCGTCTATGTCCCGGGCTGGGACTGTCACGGCCTGCCCATCGAGCACCAGGTGGACAAAGAGCTCGGCCTCGATCAACCCGGCGTGGACGTGCGGCGGGCGATGGATCCCCTGGAGAAGATCCGCCGCTGTCGCGAATACGCCTCCCGGTACGTCGATATCCAGCGCGAGGAGTTCAAGCGCCTGGGCGTCTTCGGCGACTGGCAGAATCCTTACATCACCATGGCGCCGGCCTACCAGGCCGTCATCGCCAGGGAGCTCGGGCGCTTCGTCGGACGCGGGCTCGTCTACAAGGGGCTCAAGCCGGTGCACTGGTGCATGTACTGCAAGACTGCGCTGGCCCAGGCCGAGGTGGAATACGAGGAGCAGCGGACCCCGTCGGTCTACGTCAAGTTCGCGCTGGTGTCGGCCTTGCCGGGGGTGAGCGGGCCGGGCCAGGCCTCGCTGGTCATCTGGACCACGACGCCGTGGACGTTGCCCGCCAACCTCGCCATCGCCGTCCACCCCGACGAGGAGTACGTGGTTCTCGCCGTCGGCGGCGAGACGCTGGTGGTCGCGGCCAAGCGGGCCGAGGATCTCGCCCGGGTGGCCCGACTCCGCGACGCGCGGCCGGTGGGCGCGCTGCCCGGCCGCGCCCTGGCCGGGCTCGAGTTCCGCCATCCCTGGCTGGATCGCACGGGCCCGGTGGCCGCCGCGGACTTCGTGGCCATGGACACCGGCACCGGGCTCGTGCACATCGCCCCCGGGCACGGCGAGGAGGACTACGAGCTCGGCAAGCGGCTGGGCCTGCGCATCGAGAATCCCGTCGACGACGATGGGCGCTTCATGGCCGATGTCCCGCACTTCGCCGGGCTCACGGTGTGGGAAGCCAATTCCCGCATCATCGAGCACCTGCGAGCGACCGGCGCCCTGCTGGCCCAGGTGGAGCTGACCCACACCTATCCGCACTGCTGGCGATGCAAGAACCCCACGCTGTTTCGGGCTACCGAGCAGTGGTTCATCGCCCTGGACAAGGACGGCCTGCGCGAGCGCGCGCTCGAGGCCATCCGCCACCGGGTGCGCTGGATTCCGGCGTGGGGCGAGGAGCGGATCTTCAACATGGTCGCGCATCGCCCGGACTGGACGATCTCCCGCCAGCGGGTGTGGGGGGTGCCCATCGTGGCCTTCTACTGCGAGCCGTGCGGCGCCCTGCTCCTGGAAGAGCGCCTCGTCGAGCACGTGGCGGCGATCTTCCGGGCCGGACGCGGCGCCGAAGAGTGGCACGCGCGCTCGGCGCGCGAGCTGCTGCCGCCCGACGTACGGTGTCCGCGGTGCGGCGGCGCCGAATTTCGCAAGGAGACGGACATCCTCGACGTCTGGTTCGACTCCGGGTGCAGCCATGCCGCCGTGCTGGAGACCCGGCCCGAGCTGCGGTGGCCCGCCGAGATGTACCTGGAAGGCTCGGACCAGCACCGCGGGTGGTTTCACTCCTCGCTCCTGGAGGCCATCGGCACGCGAGGCCAGGCGCCGTACCGTAGCGTGCTGACCCACGGTTTCGTCGTCGACGGCGAGGGCCGCAAGATGTCGAAGTCCCAGGGGAACTACGTGGCGCCCGAGGAGCTCATCCCCAGGTACGGGGCGGAGATCCTGCGCCTGTGGGCGGCCGCCGAAGACTACACCGAGGACATCCGGCTCTCGACCGAGATCCTGGACCGCCTGGCCGACGCGTACCGGCGGATCCGCAACACCTATCGGTTCCTCCTGGGCAACCTCTACGACTTCGACCCGGCCCGGGACCGGCACCCGTCGGCCGGGCTCGACGAGGTCGACCGCTGGATCCTCGATCGGCTGGCCCGACTGGTCGACCGCGTCACCCGGGCGTACGAGGAGTACCAGTTCCATACGGCCTTTCACGCCGTGCACAACTTCTGCGCCGTGGATCTGTCCGCGCAGTACCTGGACATCATCAAGGATCGCCTCTACACGTCGGCCCCGGACGATCCGGCGCGGCGGGCCGCCCAGACCGCGTGCCACGACATCCTGGGCGCGCTGCTGCGGCTCATGACGCCGATCCTGACGTTCACGGCCGAGGAGGCCTGGCGGCTGGCGCCCGGCGCCCACGGGGAGTCCGTGCACCTGGAGCGCTTCCCCGAGGTCCCGCTGGAGTGGATCGACGACCGGCTCAAGGGCGAGTGGGACCGTCTGCTCGAGGTGCGCCGGGAGGTAGCCAAGGCGCTGGAGACGGTGCGGGCCAAGAAGCAGATCGGCAGCGGCCTGGAGGCGGCGGTGTGGATCCCGTCGGCGCCCGAGGACCTGCCGGCCCTGCTGCGCGCCAAGCGGGAGGTGCTCCCCACGCTGTTCATCGTCTCCGACGTGCGGCTGTTCGAAGAGCCGCCGCCCGACGCGCTGCTGACGCCGACCGAGAGTAGCGAGATTCCCGGGCTGGTCATCGCCATCGGCCGCGCGCCGGGCCGCAAGTGCGAGCGCTGCTGGCGCTACAGCCTCCGCGTGGGCGAGAGCCCCGCGCACCCTACGCTCTGCGAGCGCTGCCTGCCGGTGATCACGGCCCGCGCATGAGCGCGGTGCTAACGATCGCGGGCGTGATCATCGTCCTCGATCAGCTCACCAAGCTCATCGTGCTGGAGCGCCTGAGCCCCGGCGTGATGGTGCCGTTGATCGACGGCTTCCTGGCGCTCACCCTGGTGCTCAACCCCGGGCTGGCCTTCGGCCTGCTGGGCGGGCTGCCCGGGCCCTGGCGCTGGATCGTCGCCGTCCTGTCACTGGCCGCGCTCTTCGTGCTGGCCCGGATGGCTATGCGCATCCTCACCCCGGGCACGGTGCTCGACCGGACGGCGATCGGCCTCATCTTCGGCGGGGCCGTCGGCAATCTCATCGACCGTGCCCGCTTCGGGGCGGTCGTGGACTTCATCGACGTGCACTATCGCGGGTGGCACTGGCCGGCCTTCAACGTCGCCGACTCGGCCATCACCGTGGGAGTGGTGCTGCTCGCTCTGCGCCTGCTCACCGGGCCATCGGCGCGGGCATCATCGGCGTGACCGAGCGGCGGTTGCGGGTCACCGCCGTGGCCGAGGGCGCGCGGCTCGACCGGTGGCTCGCCGATGCGGTGCCCGAGCTGTCGCGGGCCAAGATCCAGGAATTGATCGACAGCGGCCGCGTCCACGTGGACGGCGCCGTGCGCAAAGCCTCGCACCGTCTGCGTGGCGGTGAGGCCGTTGCCCTCGAGATGCCGCCGGTGCCGAGCCAGCCGCTCGAGCCCGAGCCGATCGCCCTGGCCATCGTCTACGAGGACGAGCAGGTTCTCGTCGTCGACAAGCCGGCCGGCATGGTCGTGCACCCCGGCGCCGGCCACGCCCGCGGCACCCTGGCCGCGGCGGTTCTGGCTCACGCCCCCGAGACGGCCGGCGTGGGAGGGCCGCGCCGGCCCGGCGTGGTCCACCGGCTCGACAAGGGAACGTCCGGGCTCCTGGTGCTCGCCAAGACCACAGCCGCCTACGATTCGCTGACCGGCCAGCTCGCCGCGCGCAAGGTGCAGCGGCGCTATCGGACGGTGGTGCACGGCCGGGTCGGGCTCGCCGAGGGTGTCGTGGACGCTGCCATCGGGCGCGATCCGCACCACCGGCAACGAATGGCCATTCGGCCCCCCGGCCGCGGCAAGCGCGCGACGACCCGGTACCGCGTCCTCGAGCGCTTCCCGAGGTTCACCTACCTGGAAGTGCGGCTCGAGACCGGCCGTACCCATCAGATTCGCGTGCACATGGCCTCGCTCGGCCATCCGGTGGTCGGAGATCTGACCTACGGGCGAGCCCGGGGCCGCCTGGCGGTTGCCTTCGAAGGGTTGGCCTTGCATGCCGCGGAGCTGGGCTTCCTGCACCCGATTACTCAAGAACGGCTGGAATTCACTTCGCCTCTTCCGGTACGGATGGAGCGCCTGCTGTCCCATCTTCGAGACACCGCATAGCCCACGCCGGTGTGCAGCGCCAGGCGTCACGACCCACGCCGTTCCGTCCCCGCTCCCGGCAGGCGACGTAGATCGAAGATCACACGATCTGGCGCGGTGATTGCTCCAACCCCGGTGCTAGAATGAATGGCGCCGAATGGACGCGCTGACAGTCATCATCCTGGCGGCCGGCGAGGGAAAGCGCATGCGGTCGCGTCGACCCAAAGTGCTCCATCGTCTGTGCGGACGTCCCCTCATCGGTTATGTCCTGCGCATCGCGCGCACCCTGTCCGATCGGATCGTGCTCGTCGTGCCTCCAGATGCCGATGAAGTCATCGAGGCAGCCGGGCCCGGGATCAGGGCCGTGGTGCAGGGCGAGCGACTGGGCACCGGACACGCCGTCCTGCAGGCCCGGCCGGAGGCCGAAGACGGGACGATTCTCGTGCTGCCCGGCGACATGCCCCTGCTGACCGCGGAGACCATCGAGCGGCTCGTCACCCACCACGCCACGACCGGCGCCGCCGCGACGATCCTCACCGCCAACGTCGACGCGCCGCAGGGCTACGGCCGGGTGCTCCGGCAGCGCGGCCGGGTCACCCGGATCGTCGAAGAGCGAGACGCCACCGACGACCAGCGCAGGGTCACCGAGATCAACACCGCCGTCTATTGCTTCCAGGCGCGGCGGCTCTGGCCGTCGCTGGATACGGTGCGATCCGACAACGATCAGGGCGAGTACTACCTGACGGATGTGATCGGGGCCCTCTCCCGGGCCGGGGCCCGTGTGGAAGCGATCGCCGTGCCCGACCCGGTGGAGGCCCAGGGGGTGAACGATCGCCGCCAGCTGGCCGCGGTGGCCGCGGTGCAGCGCCGGCGGATCCTCGACGCGCTCATGGAGGCCGGAGTCACGCTGCTGGACCCGGCCAGCACCTTCATCGAGGACACCGTCAGCATCGGCTCCGATACGGTCGTCTATCCCAATGTGGTGATCGAGGGTGCCACGGAGATCGGCGCCGAGTGCGTCATCGGCGCCGGCTGCCAGATCGCCGCCAGCCGCCTGGCCGACCGCGTGACGCTCAAGCCCTATTGCGTGCTCAGCGCGGCCGTCATCGAAGAAGGCGCCCAGCTGGGGCCGTTCTGCCACCTGCGTCCCCACGTCCATGTCGGGGCCCGGGCCCGGATCGGCAACTTCGTGGAGGTCAAGCAGTCGCGCATCGGCCGGGGGGCCAAGGCCAACCACCTGGCCTACATCGGCGACGCCACCGTCGGCGACGACGTCAACATCGGCGCCGGGGCCATCACCTGCAACTACGACGGCGCCACCAAGAGCCAGACGGTCATCGGCGACGGCGCCTTCATCGGAACCAACGCCAGCCTGGTGGCGCCGCTCACCGTCGGCGAGGGCGCCTACATCGGCTCGGGCTCGGTCATCACCAAGGACGTGCCGCCGGGCGCGCTCGCCGTCGAGCGCTCCAGCCAGGTGGTCAAGGAGGGCTGGGTGGCCCGGCGGGCAACCCGCCGAGGCACGTCGGGGACGCCCAGGAAGGACGAGTAGCCCATGTGCGGGATCGTCGGCTATGTGGGAGACAAGAGTGCCGTCGGGATCATCGTCGACGGGCTCAAGCGGCTGGAGTATCGCGGCTACGACTCGGCCGGCGTGGCGGTGCTCGGCAGCAACGGTCAGCTCCAGGTCCGCCGGGCGGCCGGTCGCATCAAGACCCTGGAAGCGATCCTCAAGGAGCGGCCGTTGACCGGGTCGTTGGGAGTGGGCCATACCCGCTGGGCGACCCACGGCCGTCCGTCCGACGACAACGCGCACCCCCACACCGATTGCTCGGGAACGCTGGTCGTCGTCCACAACGGCATTCTGGAAAACTATCTGGAGATCAAGGAGCAGCTCAAGGCCGACGGCCACGCCTTCAAATCCGAGACCGACACGGAGGTGCTCGCCCACCTGATCGAGCAGCATCTGAAGACGACGCCGCGGCTGGAGGCGGCCGTCAAGCGGGCGCTGGGGGACTTCAAGGGCTCCTACGCCGTCGGGGTGATGTCCAGCACGGCGCCGAACCGGCTGGTGGCCGCCAAGCACGGGGCCGGCAGCGTGGTGATCGGACTGGGCAGCGGCGAGATGTTCGTCGCCTCCGACATTCCGGCGATCCTGTCCCATACCCGCGACGTCGTGATCCTGGAGGACGGCGAGGTGGCCGTGGTCACCGCGGAGGGCGTGGTGCTGTCCACCCTGGATGACCAGCCGGTCCAGCGGGAGCCGGTGCGCATTCTCTGGGACCCCCTCATGGCGGAGAAGGGGGGCTACCGACACTTCATGCTCAAGGAGATCTACGAGCAGCCGCGGGCGGTGACCGACACCTTCCGGGGACGGATCGCCCCGGAGACGGGGACGGTCGTGCTTCCCGATGTGAACCTCGACCCCGAGACCGTGCGCGGCTTGCAGCGGGTGGTCTTCGTCGCCTGCGGGACGGCCTTCCATGCGTCGATGCTGGGCCGGACGATGGTCGAGCGCCTGGCCGGCCTGCCGGCGGAGTCGGACCTCGGCTCGGAGTTTCGCTACCGCGACGCGGTCGTCGGTCCCGAGACGCTGGTGGTGGCCGTGTCCCAGTCCGGGGAAACCGCCGACACCATCGGCGCGGTCAAGGCCGCCCGCCTCAAGGGTTGTCCGATCCTGACGATCACCAACGTGGTCGGCTCGGCGCTCGCCCGGGAGGCGACAGGGACCATCTACATGCACGCCGGCCCCGAGATCGGCGTCGCCTCCACCAAGGCCTTCACGGCGATGATCGTCGCCGTCTACCTCCTGGGCCTCTGGCTGGGGCGCCAGCGCGGCGTGCTCACCGCCGAGGACGTGCGCAAGCGGATCCGCGACCTGGTGGAGGTGCCCCGGCTGATCGAGCAGACGCTGGAGCTGGAGGGCCAGATCGCGGCCCTGGCCCGGCACCTGTCGAGCGCGCGTGATTTCCTCTATCTGGGACGGGGGCTCCAGCACCCGATCGCGCTGGAAGGCGCCCTGAAGCTCAAGGAGATCTCCTACATCCACGCTGAAGGGTATGCCGGCGGCGAGATGAAGCACGGCCCCATTGCCCTCATCGACGACGGGATGCCCGTGGTGGCCCTGGCGCCGCGCGACGGCTCCTACGAGCGCATGCTGGGCAACATCGAGGAGGTCCGGGCCCGCGAAGGCCAGGTCATCGCGGTCGTGCAGACCGGCGATCGGCTCGTGTCGGCCAAGGCCCAGCACATCATCGAGGTGCCGCCGGCCGCTGACCTGGTGGCGCCGATCATCACCGTCGTGCCCCTGCAGCTGCTGGCGTACCACATCGCCGTGCGGCGCGGCTGCGACGTCGACCAGCCCCGCAACCTGGCCAAGTCGGTGACCGTGGAGTGATCGGTCCCCGGCCAGGACAACGATCGCTACTCCGGTCTGAGCGCCTCGCTGACGAATGCCTGGGCCGGAATCCCCAGGAGTGGACAGGGGCTCCGGCGAAGGACGCGTTCGCTATGACTGCCCCGTAGCGCGTCCAGGAAACCGTTCCGTCCGTCGGTCGTCATGACGATGAGGTCAGCGCTCGTGCTCCCGGCTGTGTCCAGAATGGTCTCGACGACGTCGCCGTCCCGGGAGATCTTGTTCCACCGCCACCCCGGCACCGGCGACGGACTCGACGCCGGCATGTCGCCTACCGCCCCGACGTAGAGCAGATTGAACGTTCCAGTCGGGCAGGATAAGCGATGGACCAGCCTCGCCGCGGCCTCGACCGCTGGCCATGCCCGCGGCGTCGGGGCGACGGGGATCAGAATGTTCTTCAGCGAGACCGAGCCATCGCGCAGGGAGACGAAGCCTCTCGTACCATGCGGCACGAAGAGTGTGGCCTGACCTGACTTGCGCGCTACGGGTTCGGCGACGGACCGGTGGAGCCAGTGTGTGCGGCCCTCGTGCTGATGCGTCGCCAGGACGATGAGGTCGGCCGGATGGGTCGCGAGGTAGCGGAGTACGGACGACACGGGGTTGTGCTCGTGAGCGATGACCTTGTCCACATCGATCCCGAGCTTGGGCACCGCGGATCGGGGACTGTTGGGCGGGAGAAGGCCCCAGCGCTCCAGCGTCTGACGGACGCCAGGAAAGTCGCTCCACTCGGCGGTCATGTCTGGCGAGACGTGGAGGAGGGTGAGCCGAGACCGGGCGATCAGCGCGGCCTTGAGCGCGTGAGCGAAGGCGACCTCGCTGGCCTCCGAGAAGTCGGAGGGGTGCAGGATGCTGTCGACGATGGAGAGGTCGTCGGTCATCGCGCCAGGGGAATCTTATCGACGAGGGCCCGGTACGGCTATCTTACACCTGCACTCACGGCTTGGGTGGCGCGTACGAGTCCGTACCGGTCCCGATGCCCATACGAGCCCGGTTCTCGCACGGCGACCGCGTGGGGAGGTACAATTTCTCGGTGTCTGCCGGACTTGAGCGTCTCCTCGAGGATCTGAACCCCGCCCAACGCGACGCTGTCACCGCCGGGGATGGGCCGCTGCTCGTGCTGGCCGGGGCCGGCAGCGGCAAGACGCGCGTCATCGCCTACCGCATCGCCTGGCTCATCGGCGTGCAGGGCGTGTCGCCCCGCAACGTCATTGCGGTCACCTTCACCAACAAGGCGGCCGAGGAGATGGCGCGCCGGGTGGACGACCTGCTGCTCCCGGTGGGCCTGAAGGCGCCCCTCATCGCCACGTTTCACTCGGCCTGCGTGCGCATCCTGCGCCAGCATGGCTCGTTCATCGCGCTGCCGCCGCACTTCGTGATCTACGACGAGGACGACCGGCTGGCCCTGGTCAAGGAATGCATGAAGGAGGGCGAGCTCGCCGACCGGGCCTTCACGCCGGCCGCCGCCGTGCACCGCATCTCCTATCTCAAGAACCAGATGGTCACCGTGGCCGAAGCCCTTCGCGATGCCCGGGGCCCCTGGGAGCAGAAAGCGGCCCTGGTCTACTCGCGGTACGAAAAGCGCCTGCGCGAGGTCGGCGCGGTCGATTTCGACGACCTCCTGCTGTTGACCGGGCGGCTCCTCGAAGAGGTGCCGGAGGTGCTGGGCTGGTACCGCGGCCTCTGGCGCCACGTGCTGGTCGACGAGTACCAGGATACCAACCGGGCCCAGTACAAGATCATCCGCCTCCTCACCGGCGAGCACCGGAACATCTGCGTCGTGGGAGACCCCGACCAGTCGATCTACGCATGGAGAGGAGCGGACATCCGCAACATCCTGGACTTCGAGCGCGACTTTCCCGGCACGCGGGTCGTCCGCCTCGAGCAGAACTATCGCTCCACCCAGCGCGTCCTGACCCTGGCCTCGGCCGTCATCGCCCACAACGTGCAGCGCAAGGACAAGAGCCTGTGGACGATGAATCCCGAGGGGCAGAAGGCCCGGCTCTACCGGGCGTGGGACGAGCACGAGGAGGCCAACTTCGTGGCCCAGGCCATCCTCGGGCTGCGCGCCGAGGTCGTGTCCTGGGACGGCGTGGCCGTCTTCTACCGGACCAACGCCCAGTCGCGCGTGCTGGAGGACGCCCTGCGCCGGGCCCGGATCCCGTACGCCATCGTGGGCGGCGTGCGGTTCTACGAGCGCAAGGAGATCAAGGACGTCCTGGCGTACCTCCGCCTCACCCTGAACCCCGGCGACGACGTGGCGTTCCGGCGCGCCGTGCAGGCGCCGGCGCGGGGCATCGGGCCGACGACGCTGGCCCGGCTGGACGAGGTGGCGGCGCGCGCGGGTGCCCCGCTGCTGGCCGCGGCGGCCGACCCGCCGCTGGACGTGCGGGGTCGCGCCCGCAAGGCGCTCGAGGACTTCGCCGCGCTGTTCCCGCGCCTGGCTGCCCAGCAGGGGGTGCTGCCGCCGCCGGCCTTCATCGATCTCGTGCTCGACCTGTCCGGGTACCGCGACGCCCTCAAACAAGAGCGCTCGCCCGAGGCCGAGGCGCGGCTGGAAAACCTGGAGGAGCTCGTGGCCGCCGCCGAGGACTACACGGTGGCCCAGGCCGAGCCGACGCTGGCCGGCTTCCTCGACGGCATCGCGCTGATGACCGACGTCGACGAATGGGATCACAGCCAGTCTCGGGTGACGCTCATGACGCTGCATGCCGCCAAGGGGCTCGAATTCCCCGTCGTCTTCCTGACGGGGATGGAAGAGGGCGTCTTCCCCCACGCGCGGTCGCTCAACGAGCCCGAGGAGATCGAGGAGGAGCGCCGCCTCTGCTATGTTGGGATCACGCGGGCCCGGGAGCGGCTCTACCTCACCTGGGCGCTCCACCGGCGGATCCACGGCTATGGCGTCGGCGAGCCGTCGCGCTTCCTGCGGGAGATGCCGGAAGCGGAGCTGACCGCGCTCAACGCGCGGCCCGAGCCCGGCCCGCCGGCCAGCCTGGCCGAGCCCTCGGCCTCGCTGGACGACGACCTGCCCATGCGCGTCGGGGCCAAGGTGAGACACGCGCGCTGGGGCGAGGGCATGGTGGTCGGCGTCGAGAAGGAGGGAAGCGACGTCATCGTCACCGTGCGCTTCGCCAGCGTCGGCCGCAAGCGTTTGTCCCTGCAGTACGCGCACCTGGAGGAGCTATGACGATCGAGCTCAAGGACGTGGAGCACGTGGCCCGGCTGGCCCGCCTGGCCCTGTCCGAGGCTGAGAAGGCGCGGATGGCCACCCAGCTGACGGCGATCCTCGACTACATCGAGAAGCTGCGGGAGCTGCCGATCGACGGTGTCGAGCCCACCGCCCACGCGGTCCCGCTGCGCAACGTCATGCGCGAGGACGACGTCCGCCCGTGTTTCGATCGGGAGGCGATGATGGCCAACGCCCCCGAGCGGGCCGGCGAGTTCTTCCGGGTCCCCCGCATCCTGGAGGATTGAGGCTGGCGACGGACCTCACGCGCCTGACCGCTCACGAGCTGACGGACGCCTTCCGCCGGGGAGAGACATCGCCCGCCCGGGCGCTGGAAGCGTACCTGGCCCGCCTCGATGCGCTCGATCCCCAGGTCGGGGCCTATCTCACGGTGACCGCCGACGGCGCCCGCGCCGCCGCCGAGGCCGCTGACCGGCGGTATCGGGCTGGCGCGCCGGCGAGTCCGCTGGACGGGGTGCCGCTCGCGCTCAAGGACGTCCTCTGCACCCGCGGCGTGCGCACGACCTGCGCCTCCCGGATTCTCCACGAGTTCGTGCCGCCCTACGATGCGACCGTGGTGACCCGCCTGGCGGGCGGCGGCGCGGTGATGCTGGGCAAGACCAACATGGACGAGTTCGCCATGGGCTCGTCTACCGAGCACTCGGCCTTTCAGCCGACCCGCAATCCCTGGGACCTCGGCCGTGTGCCGGGCGGCTCGTCCGGGGGCTCGGCCGCGGCGGTGGCGGCCGATCTCGCGGCGGGAGCGCTGGGCACCGATACCGGCGGCTCCATCCGCCAGCCGGCCGCCTTCTGCGGGGTGGTCGGCCTGAAGCCGACCTACGGACGGGTCTCCCGCTACGGCCTGGTCGCCTTCGCCTCGTCGCTCGACCAGATCGGGCCGTTGACCAAGGACGTGCGCGACGCGGCCCTGGTCCTGGGGGCTATCGCCGGCGTCGACGCGCTCGACTCGACGTCGGTCGACGAGCCGGTGCCCGACTACGACGCGGCACTGGCCAGCGACGTGCGGGGTCTGGTTCTCGGCGTGCCCCAGGAGTATTTCAGCGAAGGGATCGATCGAGACGTCGAGAGCGCGGTGCGCGAGGCCATCAGGCTCCTCGAGGAGCTGGGGGCTCGCACCCGGCCCATCTCGCTGCCGGTCACCCAGTACGCCCTGGCTGCCTATTACGTGATCGCGCCGGCCGAGGCGTCGTCGAACCTGGCCCGTTACGACGGCGTGAAGTACGGCCTGCGCGTGGCCGAGGCCAGGGACCTGGTGGAGATGTCGGGACGCACCCGCGCCGCGGGCTTCGGCGCCGAGGTGCGGCGGCGGATCATGCTGGGGACCTACGCGCTGTCGGCCGGGTACTACGACGCGTACTACGGGCGGGCCCAGCGCGTGCGCACGCTGGTGCGCCGGGACTTCGAGACCGCCTTCGCGGACGTGGACCTGATCGTCGCGCCCACCACGCCCAACGTGGCGTTCAAGTTCGGCGAGAAAGAGGACCCCCTGGCCATGTACCTCAACGACGCCTTCACCATCCCGGTGAACTTGACGGGACTGCCCGCGGTGTCGGTCCCCTGTGGCCACAGCGCGGCCGGGCTGCCCATCGGGCTGCAGCTCATCGGACGACCCTTCGACGAAGCCCGAGTCCTGCGCGCCGCCTACGCCTACGAGCAAGCCACGCCCTGGCACACCCAGAGACCGAAGCTGCCATGAGCGCACCCAGTTCGAATCGCGATCCGAGCGCCGGCTCCGCCGGCGCAACCCTGGGGGGAGGTATCGGAAGGGGGGCGAAGCCCCCCTCCGAGGTAGCGAAGCCCCCCTCCGAGGTGGTTATCGGGCTCGAGGTCCATGCCCAGCTGCTGACGCGATCCAAGATGTTCTGCGGTTGCCCGACCGCGTTCGGCGCCGCGCCCAACACGCAGACGTGCCCGGTGTGCCAGGGCATGCCGGGGGTGCTGCCGGTCATCAACCGCCGGGCCGTCGAGTTCGGGATCCGCACCGCGCTGGCCTTCAACTGTCGTATCAACACGGCGTGCCGGTTCGCGCGCAAGCACTACTACTACCCCGACATGCCCAAGAACTATCAGATCAGCCAGTACGAGGAGCCGCTCGCCGAGGAGGGCTGGCTGGAGATCGACCTGCCCGATGGCACCACGCGACGCATCGGCATCGAGCGCCTGCACCTGGAGGAAGACGTCGGCAAGCTCGTGCACGAGGGCACGCTCGAGGCCGCGCAGTCGAGCCTGGTCGACTACAACCGCGCCGGCGTGCCGCTCATGGAGACGGTGTCGCGGCCCGACCTCCGCTCCCCCGAGGAGGCGGCTGCGTACCTCAAGGCGTTCCGTGCCGTCCTGGTCGACCTCGGCGTCTGCGACGGCAACATGGAGGAGGGCTCGCTGCGCTGCGACGCCAACGTCTCGCTCCGGCCGCGCGGGGCCGCCACGCTGGGCACCAAGGTCGAGATCAAGAACATGAACTCGTTCCGCAACGTGCAGCGCGCGCTGGAGTTCGAGATCGAGCGGCAGGCGCGGGCGCTCGGGGCCGGCGAGCGGATCGTCCAGGAGACGCGCCTGTGGGACGCCGAGCGCGGATACACGCGGGCCATGCGCACCAAGGAATACGCGCACGACTACCGCTATTTCCCCGAGCCCGACCTCCCCCCGCTGGCCTTGCCTGACGCCTGGATCGACGAGCTGCGGCGGAATCTGCCCGAGCTGCCCCGGGCCCGCCGCCACCGCTTCGTGACCCAGTACGGGCTGCCGGCCTACGACGCCGGCGTGCTCACGCAGAGCCGAGCCCTGGCCGAGTACTTCGAGCAGGCGGTCGGCGAGTTTGGCAACCCCAAGATCGTCTCCAACTGGGTCATGTCCGAGCTCCTCCGCGCGCTGCCGGGCGACGACGAGCGCGCGCTGCGGACGACACCCCTCACGCCGGCGCGCCTGGCCGGGCTCCTGCGCCTGATCGACGACGGCACCATCAGCGGCAAGATCGCCAAGGACGTGTTCGAGAGGATGCTGCGCACCGGCGAGGCGGCCGACACGATCGTCCAGCGCGAAGGGCTCACGCAGGTCGCCGACGTCGGAGCCCTGGCCGCGATCGTGGACCGCGTGCTCGCCGACAACCCCAAACCGGTGGAAGACTATCGGCGCGGCCGGGCGGCGGCGGCCAAGGCGCTGATGGGCCTGGTGATGAAAGCCACGCAAGGCAAGGCCAATCCCGCCGTCGTGACGCGACTCCTGGAGGAGAAACTCTCGGATGCAAAAGGCGGGCAGCTATAATCGACTCGCCCCCGTGATTGAGCTGCACCGCGTCTCGAAGGTCTTCGCCGCCGGGCCTCTCAAAGTTCCGGCCCTCGTCGACGTGTCGTTCCGCATCGACAAGGGCGAGTACGTCGTCGTCACCGGGCCGACGGGCGCCGGCAAGACCACGCTGCTCCGCCTGCTCTATCGCGATGAGATCCCCACCGAGGGTGAGGTGGAGGTGCTGGGCCAGTCGCTCTCCCGCCTGGGGCGGCGGCAGGTCCAGACCCTGCGGCGCTCCATCGGCGTGGTGTTCCAGGACGCCAAGCTCCTCCCCGGCCGGACCGTGTACGAGAACATCGCGTTCGTGCTCCGGGTCACCGGCACTCCGCGGCGGGAGATCACGGCGCGAGCCTTCGAGGCGCTCCGGGCCGTCGGCCTGTCCTCGCGCGCCCAGGCGTACCCGTCGCATCTCAGCCAGGGCGAGGCCCAACGCGTGGCGCTGGCTCGCGCCATCGTGCGCCGGCAGCCGCTGCTGATCGCGGACGAGCCGGCCGGGACGCTCGACGAGGGCATGGCCGCCGAGGTGCTCGGCATCATCCGGGACATCTGGCTGGGCGGCACCACGGTGCTCCTGGCCACCCATCAGGGCCGGCTGGCCGCCGCCCTGCGCCGACGCACGCTCGTGCTGGAGGGCGGGCGGCTGGTCAAGGACCAGGGCTAGATGTTCGGCTTCCTCGTCGGCGAGGCGCTGCGCGACGTCCGACGGGCTGGCCGGGTGGCCGTGAGCGCCGTGATGCTGATCACGCTGTCCCTGGGCGCGGCGGGCGCGTTCTGGCTGGCCTCCACGAATCTGGGGCGCGCCGTCAGCGAGTGGCGCCGCCACGCGCGCATCATCGTGTACCTCAAGCGCGAGCCGCCGGCGTCGGAGATTCCGAACCTGGTCCGCCTGGCGCTGGCGGTCCCCGGCGTGGGCAGCGTGCGCTACGTCGGGAAGGCCGAAGCGCTCGCCGACCTGAAAAAGATCCTGGGCAAGGATGCCGACGTCGCCGAGCAGCTGCCCAGCAACCCGCTGCCGGCGTCGATAGAAATCACGCCTGCCGGCGCCGCGGCCACCCCGGACGGCGTCCGGCTCCTCATCGAGCGGCTGGCGGCCCTGCCGGAGGTCGAGGAGGTCGAGGGCGGGCTCGAATGGATCGAGCGCCTCGCCCACTGGCAGCGGTTGCTGGCCGTCATCGGTCTGGGCGTGGGCGCCGTGCTCGCGCTGGCCGCGATCCTCACGGTGACGACGGCGACCACCCTGGTGCTCCACGCACGCCGACAGGAGACCGAGATCATGCGGCTGGTGGGAGCGCCGGAGGTGGCGATCCGTCTGCCGCTGCTGCTCCAGGGCATGATCCAGGGACTGCTCGGCGCGGTCCTGGCCCTGCTCGTGCTACGGACCGCTCATCACGTGGCGGCGCCGTGGCTGGAGCCCCTGACGAATCTCACCATCGGGCTGCCGCGCCTGGAGTTCCTCACGCCGGCCGGCATGCTCACGCTGGTGCTCGCCGGAGCGGGCCTGGGGGGTCTCGGGGGCTGGCTCACCCGGGGGCGGCGAGGCGCGGTGTGAGAGGCCTGCTCGCGCTGGCCGGGGTCCTCCTGCTGGTCGTGACGGCCGAGGCCCAGTCCCGGCGGGAGGACCCGCTGCGCAAGCAGCAGCAGCGGCTGCAGGAAACCCAGCGTCAGCTCAAGCACGAACGCGAGAAGGCGGCCGCGGCGCGCCGGCGGGAGAGCTCGCTCCTGGTCGAGCTCGAGGAGACCGAGCGGCGTCTGGCGGACAAGCGGCGCGAGGCGGTGCGGCTCGATCGCCAGGTCCGGCGGCTGCAGAGCGAGATCACCGGGCTGCGGGGTGACATCGTGCGCCTGGAGGGCCATCGTGGCGGGCAGGAGCGCGCGCTGGCCCGCCGGCTACGCGTCATGTACAAGATCCATGCCCGGGGGGCGGCGCTCCCGATCCTGGTCAGCGACCACAACCCCATGGATCGCATCGCCGCCATCCGCCATCTGGCCAGCCTGGCCGCTCTGGACGCCCGCCTGATTCAAGAGTATCGTGTCACTTCGGGCCGCCTTACCGACCGTAAGCAGCGGGAGGAAGCGCGCAGGACCGAGCTGGCCGGGCTTCGAGCCGAGGCCAAGCGTGAGCAGGCGGCGGCGGACCGGGAGGCGGCCAACCGGCGGAGATTGTTGGCCAAGGTCCGGGGTGAGCGGGCCTACCACGACCGCATGGTCGGCGAGCTCACGGAAGCGTCCCGGCGCCTGGAGGCCTTCATCCGTGACCTGGCGGCCAAGCAGCGCCGGGCGGCCAAGGGGCCCCCGCGCCTGCCCGGCGACACCCCGCGGACGGGATTCGGCGCCTTCCGGGGCCGCCTGCCCTGGCCGACCGACGGCCGGATGGTGAACGGCTTCGGCGCTCAGGTGCACCCCCGGTTCGGGACGCGAACGTTCCGGAATGGGGTGGACATCGAGGCCCCCGAGGGGACCGAGATCGCCGCGGTGTACGGGGGCCACGTCGTCTATACGGGGTGGTTTAAAGGCTACGGGAATTTGATTATTCTTGACCATGGGCACGATTACTACACGATCTATGCGCACATCGCCGAGATCGGCGTGAAGGAAGGCGAGGACGTTCGACAGGGCCAGCGGATCGGGACCGTGGGGGACACGGGGTCGCTGGAGGGAGCGCGGCTGTACTTTGAGGTGCGGTACCAGGGCCGGGCACTCGACCCCGCCGACTGGCTCCGCCAACCGGGGTGAGGGGGGCTTCATGAAGAAGGCGTTCGTCATCGGGTCGCTGCTGGTGGTGCTCACGCTGTCGCTCGGCGGCTCGGTGGCCAGTAAGAGCCCGGAGAGCGGCGCGACGTACGAGCAGCTCAAGCTGTTCACCGAGGTGCTGTCGATCGTTCAGAACCAGTACGTCGACGAGGTGCCGCCCCGCGATCTGATCTACAGCGCCATCAAGGGGACGCTGCGCGGTCTCGACCCTCACAGCTCGTTCCTGGACCCGGACAGCTATCGTGAGATGCAGGTGGAGACGTCGGGCAGCTTCGGCGGTCTGGGCATCGAGATCACACTGCGCGACGACATCCTGACCGTGGTGGCCCCCATCGAGGGCACACCGGCCTACCGCGCCGGTATCCACTCCGGCGACCGGATCATCAAGATCGACGGCATCGTCACCAAGGACATGCAGCTGTCCGACGCGGTGAAGCGGATGCGGGGCCGGCCGGGCACCAAGGTCACCATTTCCGTGGCGCGGGAAGGCTGGACGGAGCCCAAGGACATCGAGATCATGCGGGAGCAGATCCGCGTGCAGTCCGTGCGGACCCATGATCTGGAGAACGGCATCGGCTACCTGCGCCTCCGCCAGTTCCAGGAGCAGACGGCCCACGACGTGGAGGCGGCGCTGGAGAAGTTCACCAAGGCCGGGAAGAAGGCCATGGTGCTGGACCTGCGCAACAACCCGGGCGGCCTGCTGACCGCGGCCGTGGAGGTCGCCGAGAAGTTCCTGGACGACGGCAAGCTCGTCGTCTACACGGAAGGCCGGGTGCGCAACCAGAACATGCGGTTCTCGGCCCACGCCAAGAAACCGCTCAACACGATCCCCATGGTGGTCCTGATCAACCAGGGCAGCGCCTCCGCGTCGGAGATCGTGGCCGGCGCGCTGCAGGATTACAACCGGGCCGTGGTGGTGGGCACCCAGAGCTTCGGCAAGGGCTCCGTCCAGACCATCATCCCGCTCTCGGACGGCTCCGGCCTCCGGCTCACGACGGCCAAGTACTTCACTCCCAAGGGCCGCTCCATCCACGGCAAGGGCATCACGCCCGACATCGAGGTCGAAGTGCCCAAGGAAAAGAACGGGGCGGCGGCGCCCACGCCCCCGTCCCTCGACCCCATGGAGGAGCTCAAGCGGGACGTCCAGCTGCAGCGGGCGCTCGACGTCATCAAGGCCATGCGTGTGCTGGAGCAGCGCGGGACGGGCACGCAGGCGCAAGCCAAGTAACGGGCTGCATGGCGGTGGGGGGCGGTGCGCGCATGCGCCGCCCCCCGCCTGTTTTCCCCGCCTGACGACCATGATCGTGCTCGGTATCGAGAGTTCCTGCGACGAGACGGCAGCGGCGGTGCTCGCCGACGGCCGGCGGATCCTGTCCAACGTGGTGGCCTCCCAGGACGCGATTCATGCCCCCTACGGCGGCGTGGTGCCCGAGCTGGCGTCGCGGCGTCACCTGGAAGTGATCGGGCCCGTGATCCAGCGGGCCCTCGACGATGCCGGCGTCAAGCTGGGCGACCTCGACGGCATCGCCGTGACCCGGGGACCGGGCCTTGTCGGCTCGCTCCTGATCGGGTGCTCGGTGGCCAAGGCGATGGCCTGGGTCAACCGCACGCCCCTGGTCGGCGTCAATCACCTGGAGGGGCACATCTACGCGGCGTTCCTGGCGGAGGACCCGCCGGACTACCCGTTCCTCGCACTGGTCGTCTCGGGCGGCCACACGGCCCTCTATCACGCGCGCGAGCCCCTGAGTTACGCCCTGGTCGGCCAGACCCGCGATGACGCCGCCGGCGAAGCCTTCGACAAGGTCGCCAAGCTGCTGGGCCTGGGGTTCCCGGGCGGGCCGGCCATCCAGCGGGCGGCCGAGCAGGGCGACCCGCGCGCCGTGGCCTTCCCGCTCGCCCAGATGACCGACGGCGCCCGCGACTTCTCGTTCAGCGGGATCAAGACGTTCGCCTCGCTCCACGTGAAGCGGCACGGCCCGTTGTCGGCGGCCCAGGTCGCCGACGTGGCGGCCTCCTTCCAGGCCGCGGTGGTCAAGATGCTGGTCCGGAAGACGATCCGGGCGGCGCTGCACCTGGGTGTCAAGCGCGTGGTGCTCACGGGCGGTGTCGCGGCGAACGGGCCGCTGCGCCGGGCCCTGCGGGCCGAGGCGGAGGAGCACGGGATCGCGCTGCACATTCCGCCGCCCCGGCTCTGCACCGACAACGCCGCCATGATCACCGCGGCGGGCACCGCGCGGCTGGCCGCGGGCGAGCGGGCGGGGCTGGACATGAACGCGCGTCCCGACCTGGCCCTGGCGTGAGCAGGCAATGTTTCGGCTCTGATCGGGCAGGAGAAGGACCGCCCAGGGGGATCGCGGCGGGGCACGGGCGTGGCGAAGCCCGGGTGCCCGTGCCCTGTTCAACATGAACTATCCGGCGGTGCTGGCCGGGCTTCCCGATGCGGTCGTCGCGGTGGACGCGGGGTTGCACATCGTGTTCTGGAACGCCGCGGCGGAGGAGCTCACCGGGCGCTCGGCCCGGCGGGTGCAGGGGCGGGTGGTCAAGGAAGTGTTCCCGCCCGGCGCTTCGCTCGTGAGCCGGCTGGCCGAGACCATCGCCTCGGGCGAAGGCCGCTCGGAGCCCGAGGCGGTCCTGGACACCGTCGAGGGACGGACCGTCCCGGTCAGCGTCGTGACCGCGCCCCTCTTCGCCCGGGACGGGTCAGTGGAAGGCGCGGTGGTGGTTGTTCGCGATCTCTCCCGGATCCGGCAGCTCGAAAACGAGGTCCGCCGTGGCGAGACGCTGGCTGCGGCCGGTCGCATGGCCGTGGGCCTGGCCCACGAGATCCGGAACCCGCTCGGCGCCATCCGCGGGGCCGTGCAGCTGCTGGCTCGAGAGCTGGGGGCCGACTCCCGCCTGCAGGAATACACCGACGTGTTGAAGAAGGAGGTCGATCGCGTCAACCGCATCATCGAGATGCTGCTCGACCTGGGGCGCCCGGTGCAGGTCCGGCGGGCTCCGCTCAACCTCCACCAGCTCCTGGAGCGCGTGACCCTCCTCCACCAGGAGGCGGCCCGCGCCGCCAACGTCACCTTCGTGCGGCGCTACGATCCCAGCTTGCCGCCCATCCTCGGCGACGAGGACCGCCTGCTGCAGGTGTTCCACAACCTGGTGGTGAACGCGCTGGACGCGATGAAGCAGGGCGGCCGGCTCACGCTGACGACGCGCGTCAGCCTCAACCCGCTCTACGGCAAGGTCGACGTGGGCGGCGGGCAGCGTCCGATGGTCGAGGCCCAGGTCGCCGACGAAGGGCCCGGGATGCCGGCCGCCGTCCGCGCCAGGATCTTCGACCCCTTCTTCACCACGAAGGAGCGTGGCCTGGGGCTGGGCCTGGCCCTCTGCCACCGGATCATCGAGGAGCATCGCGGCGCCATCCAGGTCGACTCGACGGAGGGGCGGGGCACCGTCGTCACGTGCTTCCTGCCGGTCGCCAAGTGACGCCCCCGGCGGCAATCCTCATCGCCGACGACGAGGAGAGCCTGCGCTGGGTCCTCGAGCGGGGGCTGCGTCAGACCGGGTACGACGTCACTGCCGTGGCGGACGGCGAGGCGGCCATCCAGGCCTTCGAGGCCGACCAGTTCGATCTGGTCTTCCTGGACATCCGGATGCCGGGCGTGGACGGCCTGACCGTCCTCGAGCGTCTCAGGGCCATCCGGCCCGATGCCTGCGTCGTGATGATGACGGCCCACGGCACCATGGAGACCGCGATCAAGGCCATGCAGCGTGGGGCCTACGACTACCTGACCAAGCCCTTCGATCTCGAAGAGGTCCTGCTGCTGACCGAACGGGCCCTGACGGCGACCCGCCTGAGCCAGGAGGTGACGAGGCTCCGGCGCGGCCTGGAGGAAGTCCGGGAGTTCAGCGCCCTCATCGGCCGGCACCCCAGGATGCAGGACGTGTACAAGATCATCGGCCGCATCGCCAGCACCGACGTCACGGTGCTGCTGCGGGGCGAGTCGGGCACGGGCAAGGAGCTGGTGGCCCGGGCCGTCCACCACTACAGCCGCCGCTCCGGCCGGCCGTTCGTGGCGGTCTCCTGCGCCGCCATTCCCGTGACGCTCCTGGAGTCCGAGATGTTCGGCCACGAGCGTGGCGCGTTCACCGATGCCAAAGAGCGGCGTCTGGGCAAGGTCGAGCTCGCCCACACCGGGACGCTCTACCTCGACGAGATCGGCGACATGCCGCCGGAGCTCCAGAGCAAGCTCCTGCGCGCGCTCCAGGAGCGGGTGATCGAGCGGGTAGGGGGGCGGGAGGCGATTCCCGTGGACGTGCGGGTCCTGGCCGCCACCCATCGAGATCTGGACGCCCTCATCAAGGACGGGCGCTTCCGCGAGGACCTCTACTACCGCCTGAACGTCGTCACCATCAACCTGCCGCCGCTGCGCGAGCGCCGGCGGGACATTCCCCTCCTGGTCGAGCACTTCCTGTCCAAGTACGCCGAGGAGCTCGGCGAGCGCGCGATCGCCCCCGAGAGCCTCGACCGCCTGGTGGGCTACGCCTGGCCGGGCAATGTCCGGGAGCTCGAGAACGTCGTGCAGCGGGCGATGGTCCTGGCCGGGCCCGGGGTCATCCTGCCCGAGCATCTGCCGATCGGGCCCGTGTCGGCGGCGGCCTCGGTAGCCATGGACGCCTCACTGGAGGACATCATCGAGCGCAAGCTCATGGAGTGTGTGCGGGGCCTGCGCCACCGGGGGAATGCCAACCTCTACGACCTCATGCTCGGCCTCGTGGAGAAGCCGCTCCTGCGCGCGGTGCTCCGGGAAACCGGCGGCAACCAGATGCGGGCCGCCCAGATTCTGGGAATCAACCGCAACACCCTGCGCAAGAAGCTCACCGAGCACGGAATCGACCCGGACACGACCGCCGCCGGCGAGTGACCTCCCGGCGTTTGTTGACACGTCCGCGGCGCCCTCCGTATAGTTCTCCGCAGACATATTTTCACGCCAATTGACGCCGAGCGTTCGACAGTCCTCGTCGTAGACGCCAACGCCGACGAGGTCGTCCTGATCCTGGCTGCCTTGAACCGGGCGGGGTTCGAGACGGCGGCCAGCGATCGGTTGGCCGTCGCGCTATCCCGCCTGGCCGAGCGCCATTTCGACGCCGTGCTGCTCGATCTCGCGCTGCCGGATTCCCAGGGCCTCGAGACGTTCGCCCGCATCCAGGCCGCCGCCGGCGAGACCGCCATCCTGATTCTCACCGCCCAGGCCGACGACCGCCTGGCCCTGGAAGCCCTCCGCGGCGGAGCCCAGGATTACGTGGACAGCGGTCGTCTGGACCCCGCTCTCGTGGTCCGCCGGCTGCGGTACGCCATCGAGCGCCACCGGCTCCGGGCCGAGCTGCTGGCGCTGGCCAAGGTGGGACGGCAGCTCGCCGAGACTCTGGACCCGGCGGGGGTCAGCCGCGAGATCGCGGCGAGCACGCGGGCGCTGCTCCGGGCGCGGGCCGCCGCCCTGTACGAGCTCGACGCGACCTCCGGTCACCTGATCTCCAGGGCGGTCTCGGCGGCGCCGGGGGCCGACGGGGACTGGAGCCCGATCCTGCTGCGGGGTACCGGCCTGCTCGCTGTCGCGCTGGAGGAGCGGCGCGCCGTGATGTCGGCCGACGTCCTGGAGGATCCCCGGGTGGTCTGCGCCACCGAGGTGCGCAAGCGGATCGCCGCGTCGGCCGATCGCGCGCTGCTGGCGCTACCCCTCGTCGTCGGCGGCAACGTCATCGGCGCCCTGGGCGTGGCCGACCGGACCGGCCGCGACTTCACCGGGGAGCACGTACGGCTGGCCCAGACCTTCGCCGACCAGGCGGCCCTGGCCCTGGCCAGCGCCCGCTTCCACGTGGAGACCGAGCGGCGACGCCGGACCGCGGAGAGCCAGGCCGACGTGGGGCGGCTCATCTCGCGGTCGCTGGACCCGGAGGCCGTCGCCCGCCAGGTGGTGGACAGCATCCGGACCCTGCTCGACGCGCGATCGGCCGTGCTCTACCGCAAGGACCCGGCGTCGGCCGATCTCCGCGTGCTTGCCCTCTCGGGTGAGTCCGACTCGCTGACCGTGCTCCCCCGGGGCGTCGGCCTGCCCGGGCTGGCCGTGCGAGAGCAGCAATCGCTGACCAGCGGCAACGTCCTGGCCGATCAGCGGCTGAGCTATCCGCCCGAGGCCCGCGACGCCATCGAGGCGAGCCGGCTGCGGGCCGCCCTCGCCGTGCCCCTTGTCACCGAGCACGCCGTCGTGGGCGCGCTGGCCGTCGCCGATGGTGGGGGACGCGTGTTCTCCACGGAAGAGATCGCTCTGGCCCAGGCCTTCGCCGACCAGGCCGCCCTGGTGCTCGAGAACGCGCGCCTCCACGAGGAGACCCAGGAGCGGTTGCGCCAGACCGAGACGCTGCTGGCGGTGGGCGGCGCCGTCGGCGCCACCCTCGACCTGACGGAGACCGCCCGCCGGGTGGCTCGCGAGCTGGCCCGCGCCCTCGGCGCCGACACGGCAGCCGTCTACCTGGCCAGCGACGACGGGCAAGCCCTCAGTCCCCTGGCCGGCTATCACATCCCGTCCGGGCTCCTCGAGGAGCTGCGCCACTATCCGGTGCCGTTCCGCGGGCATGCCTTCGTCGAGGACGCCTGGCAGGACTGCCGGGCGGTCTGGGCTGCCGAGGCGTCCCTGGATCAGCGCATCGACCGGGGCTTGATCACCCGGTTCCCCTGCCGCACGCTGCTCTTCGTGCCCATGACGGTGGACGCGTCGGCTGCGGGCGGGCTCTTCGCCGTCTGGTGGCAGCACGCCCGCCAGCTGGGGCCCGAGGATCTACGCCTGGCCGAAGGCATCGCCAACCAGGCGGCCATCGCCGCGCAGACCAGCCGGCTCTTCGCCCGCGAGCGGGCGGCCCAGCAGACCCTGCGGGTCCTCTTCGACGATGCCCCCCTGCCGATGTGCGTGTTCGCCACCGACAGCCTGGAGATCCTGGACGTGAACGCGGCGGCCGTCGCCCGGTACGGCTACTCTCGCGAGGAGTTTCGGCGACTGCGGGTGACGGACATCCAGGGGGCCGGGAACGACGGCAGCGCGGACGGCGCGCCCCGCTCGGGCCCTGCCCGGCACCTCACCAAGGACCGCTCCGTCATCGACGTCGAGGTCGTCGCGCACCCCATCGTGTTCGGCGGGCGCCCGGCGCGGCTGGTGGCCGTCATCGACGTGACCGCGCGCAACCGGGCCGAGGCCGAGCGCCGGCGTCTCGAGGAGCAGCTGCAGCAGGCGCAGAAGCTGGAGGCGGTGGGCCGGCTGGCCGGCGGCATCGCTCACGACTTCAACAACCTGCTCACCGTGGTACGGGGACGGAGTCAGCTGCTCTTGCGTGGGCTCCGGCCCGACGATCGGCTGCGGCCGAGCCTGGAGACCATCGACCGCACCGCCGAGCAGGCGGTGGCGCTGACGAGCCGCCTGCTGTCGTTCAGCCGGCGTCCGGTCCAGCAGCCCACGGTCATCGAGCTCAACACGATCGTGGGCGGCCTGGAGACCATGCTCCGCCGGGTCATCGGGGAAGACGTCGTGCTCGTCATGGCCCTCGATCCCGCCGCCGGATGCGTCAGGGCCGACCCCGCCCAGATCGAGCAGGTCATCGTGAGCCTCGCCGTCAACGCGCGCGATGCCATGCCTCAGGGCGGCCGGCTGACCATCGAGACCACCGCCAGTGAGGACCACGCCGTCATCACGGTCACCGACACCGGGGTGGGGATGAGCCCCGAGGTCCAGGCCCGTCTCTTCGAGCCGTTCTTCACCACGAAAGAGCGCGGAAAGGGAATGGGCCTGGGGCTGGCCACCGTGTACACCATCGTTACCCAGGCGGGAGGCCAGGTCACCGTCGTGAGCGAGCCGGGTCGGGGCAGCACGTTCAAGACCTTCCTGCCCCGCCTGGGCGACCGGTCTCCGGCGCAGGCCTGGCGGCGGCCGGCCGGGGAATCCCGCGGGACCGAGACGGTGCTGGTGGTGGAGGACGAGGAAGGCGTGCGCAACCTCACCCGGGAGATCCTCGCCGACTATGGCTACACGGTGCTCACGGCCGCGGGGCCGAGCGAGGCGCTGGCCCTGGTGGCCCGGCACGCTGGCCCTATCGATCTCCTCGTGACCGACGTGATCATGCCGGAGATGAGCGGGCTCGACCTGGCCCAGCGACTGCAGGCCGAGCGCGCCGGGTTGCGCGTCCTCTACATGTCGGGGTACGTCGAGCATCCCGCGCTCGATCAAGCGGCGCTCGACCCGGAGGCGGCGCTGCTCCTCAAGCCGTTCACGGCCGAGGCCCTGGCCGCCCAGGTTCGGGAGGCCCTGGGCGGCTGAGTCCAGCGCCGAAAGGTTGCAGCGGCCCCGGCCCTGTGTCAGCATTCCCACTCGCCGCCAAGACCACCAGCCAGGAGCGACAGCATGCGGACCATCACCGTGGGAGCAGCACAGCTCGGCCCCATCGCGCGCCGTGAGTCTCGCAGCGACGTCGTCAAACGCCTGCTCGCGCTCCTGCACGACGCCAAGGCCCGGGGCTGCGACCTCGTGGTCTTCCCCGAGCTGGCGCTGACGACGTTCTTTCCCCGCTGGTACATGGAAGACCAGGAGGAGGTGGACCGGTTCTTCGAGCGGGACATGCCCGGGCCGGAAACGCGGCCGCTCTTCGACGAGGCCCGGCGCCTGGGCCTGGGCTTCTGTCTCGGCTACGCCGAGCTCACCCGCGACAACGGCGCGGTGCACCGTTACAACACCTCGATCCTCGTGGACGAGGCCGGGCAGATCGTCGGCAAGTATCGCAAGATCCACCTGCCCGGCCACGCCGCCCACGAGCCCTGGCGCCCCTTCCAGCACCTGGAGAAGCGCTACTTCGAGGTCGGCAACCTGGGGTTCGGCGTGTGGCGGGCCTTCGGCGGCCTTCTCGGCATGTGCATCTGCAACGATCGCCGCTGGCCGGAGACGTACCGCGTGATGGGCTTGCAGGGCGTGGAGATGGTCTTGCTCGGCTACAACACGCCCGTGCACCATCCGCCGGCGCCCGAGCAGGACGCGCTGTCGAACTTCCACAACAGCCTGGTCATGCAGGCCGGGGCCTACCAGAACGGCACCTGGGTGGTGGGCGTGGCCAAGTGCGGCCGCGAGGAAGGCTGCGACATGATCGGCCAGAGCCAGATCGTCGCGCCGTCCGGGGAGACGGTGGCCATGGCCACCACGCTGCACGACGAGCTCGTGGTGGCCCGCTGCGACCTCGAGCGTTGCGCCGCCTACAAGACGACCGTGTTCGACTTTGCCCGCCACCGCCGGCCCGAGCACTACCGGATGATCGTGGAGCGGACAGGAGCGACGCCGCCGGCCTAGTCGATCCGTTCTCGTGGGATAATGACGCGCGAGGGAGTCCCCCACATGTCGACTGATCCCAGTGCCGCGCAGCTCAAGATGGATCCGGCGAATCTGTATCGCGAGGACTCGTTCACGGATCGCCGGATCGGAACGATCCGGGTGCTCACGCCCGTCAAGCCCGAGGGCGTGACGGACCCGAGCCGGCGCGTGCTCTACGTCGGCGAGGCCCAGATGCTCACCCCGGCGGGGCCGCTGCCGATCGCCTTCGAGATCGAGGCCCGCTCACTGGCCGAGGCCATCGACAAGTTCGCGGCCGAGGCCCAGTCCGCCGTGGAGCGGACCATCCGGGAGCTGCAGGAGCTCCGCCGCGAGGCCTCCTCGGCCATCGTGGTGCCGGACCGGCCGATCCCCGGCCTCGGCGGCCGCGGGCCACGAGGGGGCGGCGGGCTGATCCAGCCGCCCTGAGCGGCGTTACTTCTTGAACTCCTGCTCGAACACGCCGTCCCACTGCTCCGGAGGCGGCGTCTTCTGATAGTGCTCACAGCGTTCGGCCATCGTCCTGGAGGGGCCGTCCGCCGGCCATAGCGTGAGGGCCTGGGTGAAGAGGGCCAGGGCCTCGTCCCAGACCTGCTGGCGGTAGGCCTCCAGCCCCGCCGCGTACGAGCGCAACGCCTTCTCCTGCTCGAGCGCGACCGGCACGCCGTGCTTCGCCAGCAGCTCGTAGATGCGCACGGACTGGCTTCGGCCGATCACCCGGACCATGTCGACCTCGCGCAGCAGGAACTCGCCCTCCACCAGGCGGGCCGTGTTCTCACCGATGAGGATGTCCGTGCGATACGCCTTGTTCAGCCCTTCCAGCCGCGAGCCCAGGTTCACCTGGTCCCCGAGCACGCCGTAGGCGAACCGGTACCTGGAGCCCAGGTTGCCGACCAGCATCGGGCCGGAATTGATGCCCGTGCGCGCCCGCAGGCGCGGGCGCCCCACCGTCGCCCACTCCGCGGCCAGGGCCAGACGCTGCTCGCGCATGGCGAGCGCCGCCGCGCACGCCCGCACGGCGTGGTCCGGTTGCTCCAGGGGGGCCCCGAAGATCGCCATCAGCTCGTCGCCCACGTACTCCTTGAGCGTGCCCCGATGGATGAAGACCTGCTCGGTGATGCGGTTGTAGTACTCGCCGAGCATCTCGGCCATCTCCGGCGGGGAGTACCGCTCGGAGTGTGACGTGAAGCCCTCCAGGTCGCAGAACAGCACGGTGAGGACCTTTTCCTCGCCCCCCAGTTTGAGGCGGCCCGGATCCTTCAGCATCTCCTCGACCACCAGGGGGGCCACGTACTGGCGGAACGTGTCCTTGACCTGTTTCCGCTGCCGCTGCTCGGTGACGTAGTAGTAGGCCGTCAGGGCCGTGTACGTCCCCGACAGCGTGAGCAGGGGGTAGACCATGTTGAGCCACACGTGGGCGTGGACGAATAACGCCCGGGCGGCCAGCACGTACAGCGCGAACAGCCCGGCGGCGAACGCGACCCCCTTGATGGGGCTGAGCCGCGGCAAGACGGCCCCCACCACCCCACCCAGAGTGACGATCGCCAGCACATCGAAGATCCGCGACCACTGGGGCCTGGCCATGAAGCTACGGGTGAGGATGTTCTCGATGACCGACGCGTGAACCTCCGTCCCGGGATACAGGGGGCTGAACGGCGTGTTTCGCAGGTCATAGGTGCCCAGGGCGGTGGCCCCGACCAGCACGAGCCGATCCTTGAACGTGCCGGCGGCCGTACGGCCCTTGAGGATGTCGGTCACGGACACCTGGGCGATCGTCTTCGGCGGACCCAGGTAATTGATGAGGAGCTGTCCGCTCTCGTCGGTGGGAATGAC
>DASTFB010000095.1 GCA_035709005.1 Candidatus Methylomirabilota bacterium
AGCTTCCCGGCAGCCCTACGTTTGCCGTGTCCCACCCGTCGGCTGGGAGGCGGTTATGCTGAACCGGCGCGCGTTCGTGTGCGGGACGATCTCCACAGCCCTCGCGATTCCGGTCGCCGTGCGGGCGCAGCAGACAGGGAAGGTGTGGCGAATAGCCATTGTGTCGTACCTGACGATTCCCACACCATCACCGCATGGGCGTCGGCAGCCGTGCTGTCATCGTAGGGGTTCCCAGGTCGGCCCGCTCTCCTCCGACGAGAGCGGAGCCACGAACTCCGCCCCGCGCTTGGGTCGGGCTCGGGTCTCGGCCAGCACCACCCCGATGCGCTTGCTGGTCTCCTTGGCGAACAGGCGTACCATCCCCACCGTCGTCCGCTCGTCGAAGATGGCCATCAGGATCGCACCCTCGTCCACGGTCGACACGTGGATCGACTGCTTGATCCCTTCATGGAACAACACGGTGAACTGGGTCTCGCCCAGGAGCTGGGCCATGGCGCTGGTCGAGCTGTAGGCCCCGGCGGCCAGCGCCGAGATCGACACCGTATCCAGCGGCCGATTGATTCCGTCCATGGCCAGGAGCTGGCCGCCCCGGTCGATCAGGAGGACCTCGGCCGCTCCCGACTCCCTGAGAAAGTGGGAGAGGACCTCATGGATGCGTGCGGCGTCCTCTTCGTGGATCACCATGCCGGCGCCCTTCATGACCCCTCTCGCTTTGCGCGCCCGAATTCGTGGGCCAGGACCATGCGAGATACGGTGTTCAGCGTGTCGAACACCCCCGTACCCTCGGTGGCCACTGCCTCGAAGGACGGCACCCGCCGAGTCCCCCGGTTGAGAACGTATTCCAGATAGTCGAGGGGGGCGGCGTTGGGTAAATCGCGCTTGTTGTACTGGATGACGTAGGGCATCTCGCCGAGCTCGTACTGGTACTCGCGCAGGTTCTCAGCGAGGTTGCGGAGGCTCTCCACGTTTTCGCGGAGTCGATCGAACTGGGAGTCAGCCACAAACACCAGGCCATCCACCCCGCGTAGAACCAGCCGACGCGTCATGTTGTAGTGTGGCTGCCCGGGCACGGTGTACAGCTGGAAGCGCGTCTCGAAGCCTCGAACGGTGAGGGCCGTCACCGGCAGAAAGTCGAAGAAGATGGTGCGGTCATCGCCCGTGGCCAGCGAGATCATGTTTCCCTTGTTCGTCTGGGGCAGGGAGCGGTAGACGAACTGGAGATTGGCGGTCTTTCCGGCTACTCCGGGCCCGTAGTAGACGATCTTGAAATTGATAAGCCGCTCGGCGTGGTTGATGACTGACACGGTCAGGCCCTCACAGCCGTCCCAGATAGGCCGCTGCACGCTCGAGCTCCAGTCGCGCCAACCCCGGCCGTTCCACGGGGCCGCCACCGGCCACCAGGACGGCGCCTCGCGCGTTCTCCACGGCGCGCACCATCAGCCGGTGGGTTCCTACCTTAACGACGACTGACGTGATCGGGCCAGCGGGCGAACCCACCAGCGCTCTGTGAAGATCACGCGCGAACCCGCCGAACGCCCGGGCCTCGAGATATCGCGGCAGAAAGAGGTAAACGACGAGCGAGCCGTCCGGGTCACGCAGCACGCTGGAAGTCACCCGACCGAACGCGTGGAGCGACGCTGCCACCCTGCGCACAGCCGGCTCCGGGGGGGCCTCTCGGAGCTCGGCCTCGAGCGAGGCTGCCGGCACCAGGGTCATCGGGCGCGCTTCGGTCTCGGGGACCGCCGCCTCCTTGAGGCACAAGCGTTCCAGCAGCGCCAGCGAAGCACCTGGCGGCGTCGCTGCCGCCAGCGCCATGTCCGGCGCACCAACCAGCGGTGTGATGACAACGGTCATGGCCGTTCCCCGCACCGTTGCCTGGACGGCCCGCTCGGGCAACCGCGGGTCGATCAGAGACGGCAGGACCCGTGCGGCGACATCAGCGACCGTGGCGCCGGCCACCGTCGGCGGCGCCAGCGTGAGGAACGACGCGCCAGCGCGCTCGACGTTCTCGACGGTCATCGGGCTCAGGAGCGGCCCGAGCAGCACCGCCATACGGCGCGCGTCCTGAGCTCCTGGCTCATCGCTCGGAAGCGGATCGGCTGCGACTGCTGATGTCTCCGGCACCACGTCCGTTAGCGGATCGCGCGCCCGCTCGGGCTCCGGCGCCCACTCCGCCGGCTCCGCCGCCACGGACTCAGGCGACCAGTCCGTCTCCGGCTCGGCCGCCCGCTCAGGCTCCGGCGCCCACTCCAACCCCGCCTCGACGCCGGGCACAGGTGGCTCTGACCTGTTCACCGGCTCGGCTCCCGGCGCAAGAGACTCGGGCGCTCGGTCTTCCATCGGCCCATCCGGCTCGTCGCTGGTCGTCGGAGACGGATCCGGCTGGAAGGGTAACGGGAAGTCTTCCAGCGCCTGCGCGTCCATCGTGGAGGCAGACAGCGCGAAGAGGCCCGATGGGACCTGACGCACCACCTCGTCGAGGGGAAGCACGAGCGCTCCATTCGGAAGGAGCTGGACCACGTCCTTATCGGATAGTGCCAAGGTCTGACGAGGGAATTGCTCGGCGACCAGCGGCCAGCCAACTTGAACGACCCCCTCGACGAGCTGCGGGCGGACCAGACGCTCGGGGACAAGCAGGAAGTCGGCCTCCTGCAGGTGGGCGCCGACCTGGTCGCGCGGTAGTGCGAAGACCTCCTCCGGCAGCTGGTCGGCGACGCGGGCGAACGGGATACGGATGATCCCCTCGACCGACTCCGCGGCATGCACGGGCGGAACGGTCGCTGGCGCAGCTGGAACGCGGGTCGGCGCTGGTGGCCGGGAGCTGGCAGGTGGACGCGGCGGAGTCGCCACAGGCGCACGCGCCGACGGGTTCGAGTGGGTTGTCGGGAGGGGCGCTGGCGGCGGTGAAGCTGCCGGACCGGCGAAGGTCCACGGCTTCACCGCGGCGTGTTCTAGGGGGAGGCTGTTGTCGGGCCGTAGAGGACCGGGGGACGGCGCCGGCCATGGCCGAGATGTCGCCGCCGGCCCCGAGGCAATCCGTGAGGCCGGCGGCACTGCTCGGTCCCGAGCCGATGCCGACCGCACCGCCGTTGAGCCGGACCCGCGCGACGATCCCGCAGGCGGCTGCTCCCGGAACCGCACGGGGGCGAGCAGCAACGGCACCGAGACGAGGATCAGCATTCCGAGCGCTGCCGACCAGAACGGCGGGCGAACATCAGGGGCGACCACAGCCACGACAGCGACGGTCACGACGAGCAGGAGACCGTGCGTGAGGGAAAATGCCGCGGTTGCCATGAGCACTCGGGACACCGAAAAGCTTCGGACTGTCACGATGGCCACGATGAGGTATACCAGCAAAGCCACGGCGGGGCCCCACCCGGGCGCCGTCAGCGACCCGCCCCGCAGGCTCAGGACAACCGTCGCGGCCGCCGCGTAGCCGACGAGCGCGAGGACGGGAACGGTCCACGCCTGCAAGTGGGTCCGTGATGTCCGGCGGGAAGGCATCAGAGCTCCTGCTGGATCTCCGAGAGGGCCCTCTTCACGAGATACCGGATCTTGCCGAGGGCGGCGGAATCGGCAACGAGCACGGCGAGGAGCGCGTCGGGGCCGACACCGTGCAGCAAGAGGGTCGCGGACTCGTATTCGAGCATCATGCCTTGCAGGCTCCCCTGGCCCAGCTCGCGACCGATTCCCTCCGAGGACTCGCCGAGACAGGCGGCCAACGCCGCGGCCACTTCGATCTCGGCGACCGTGTCGCCGGCGCTCTCGATGAGGAAGCCTTCGCGATCGGCGAGCGCGACGAATCGCACTCCCGATGCACCGGCCAGCGCGGTCAACCGGGTCTTGAGGTCGGTCTCCGGCCCGGCGTCGGCCCAACCAGGTGCGGGGGAGGCCGCGGCCGGCCGGGACGCCACGGCGACCGGCGCCGCTGGCGGGTGGGGAGCGCTCACCGCCGGCGCCGGGGCGGCGCCGTTGGGGACGCCCGCGAGCAAGGCGTCGATCTTCCGAACCAGCTGCTCGGCGGCGAAGGGCTTGAACATGACGTCGTTGGACTGCACCTCGGCCGCACGCGCCAGAACCGTGCTGTCGACCACCCCCGAGATCAGCAGCACGGGCATCCTGCCAATCGTGGGATGGGTGCGGACGAACTGGCAGACCTGGTAGCCGTCCTTGTCGGGCAGGATCACATCGCAAACGACGATGTCCGGCCGGTCACGCTCGATGCGTTCGATGGCCTCGGCACCCGACGCCGCCGACATCACTTCCATGCTCCGGCCGGCCAACGCCTTCTCCACCACCTTCCGGACGCTGAGGCTGTCGTCCACCACCAGCACCTTAGGCATCGGCCTTCCTCCTGGGGACGAGGGACGACAGCGGGGCCCGCCCGTCCTCGTCGATCTCGGCGGCAGCGGCCAGGAGGAGTTGCTCGAGGCTCCGCCCGATCGTCCGGGGTTGGTCGGCGCCCAATCGTTCCCACGGGCTGAATGCAAAGCTGCCCTGCGCCTCGCGCTGGGCGGCCGCCATCAGCGCGGCGAAGGCCGGCTCACCAGTGGCGCGCCCGAACTCTGCATGCACGGCACGGCCGCGATCGAAGACGACAAAGCCTTCTCCCGAAGGCAGGGCGAGGGCCAGGCATCCCGTCTTGTTGCCGAGGGCGATAGCCTGGGCCAGGTTGGGGAGATCCATGACATCCAGCGCCCCCCGCAGGCCCCAGGCTTGGGGCGGCGTCTTGGCCGAGGTTCGCGTCTGCGAGACAGGAGTCCCGACCAAGCTGACCACCTCTTTCACGATCGTCCCCGGGGTGAAGTCACCTACCAGTATCCGATCGGGACCGTTGTCCATCGGCCGTTCGGGTACCTGGTCGTCGGCGCCGGCCAGGAGTAAGAAGAGCACCCCGGCCATCGATGAGTCGCTGCGGACGATCGAGCACAGCTCCCAGCCGTCGATGTCGGGGATGTTCGCCCGGCTGACGATGAGGTCCGGCCGATCACGCTCGAGCATCGTGAGCGCGAAAGACGCGTTGGGCACGGCGGTGATGTCGGTGAGACCGACTTCGCCCAGGGCCCGCTGCAACGCTGCCAGCGTCTCACGGTCGGGATCGATGACCAGGACGCGCGGCACCGTCGGCTTCATCCGGCGACGGCCCGCTCGTTCCCCGTCAGCGATTCGATGAGCTGTACGAAGGCCTGCTCGTCCACCGGCTTGGTGACGTAGTGCTCGACGCCAAGCTGGCGGGCCAGCGCCACATGCTTGCTTCCGGCCCGGGTCGTGAGGACCACGATGGGAACGCCCCGCAGGCCTGGCCGGCGCTTGAGGTCACGGATCAATTCGTACCCGTTGAGCCGCGGCATCTCGAGGTCGGTAACCACGATGTCGACCGCGGCGTCGGCGCTCAGGCGATCGAGGGCCTCGATCCCGTCGTTGGCCGTGACCACCCGGAAGCCGGCCCGGTCCAGCATCTGGCCCACGAACTTCCGCACGCTGACCGAGTCATCCACCAAAAGCACACTGCGCCGGGCCAGGGGCGCTGGCGAAGCAGGCGGACGGCTGTCCTCGGCCGCCGGGGAGGCGGCCTGCCGCAGGGCGCCGATTGGGTCGAGCAGCCGCGCAGGGTCGAGCAGCAAGATGACCCGGCCCTCGCCGGTCACCGTGGCGCCGGCAAAGGGGCCCACTCCGTCCAGGAATGCGCCGAGGCGTTTGATGACGATCTCCTGCTTGCCCAGCAGCTCGTCCACCGCCACCGCCACGGTCTTGCGCGCGGTACGCAGGGCCACGACCGGCAGCCCGACACTGGGGCGGATACCGGCGAGCCCCAGGACCCGATCGAGCCGCAGCAAGTCCAGCGGCTGTCCATCCATGACGACCGATTCGCCGCCGGGGGTCGTCACGATCTCCTCGGGACGGATTCGGACCATCCCCCGGACGACAGGCACGGGGATGGCCAGCACCTCGGTATCCACCCGGACCAACAGGGCGTCGGAGATGGCCACGGTCAGGGGTACCCTGAGGGTGAATCGCGTGCCCTCCCCCGGCGTCGTCTCGACGTCGATCTCGCCGCCCAGTTGAGCCACGTTCGTCCACACGACGTCCAGCCCCACGCCCCGGCCCGCGCTGATGGTCACCGCCGGTGCTGTGCTGAAGCCGGGTTGGAAGATGAAGTCGAGGATGTCCCAGTCGCCCAGCCCGGCGAGGCCCTCCGGCGTCACCAGGCCGGCTTGGAGCGCGGTGTCCTTCACCCTGTCCAGGTCGATACCGCGACCGTCGTCGGCCACCTCCACGACGATGGCGGCGCCCTTCTGGGCCGCGCTCACGCGCAGACTGCCGTGCGGGACCTTGCCGCGTGCCTCGCGCTCGGCCTCAGGCTCGATCCCATGGACGATGGCGTTCTGCACCAGGTGCAGCAGCGGGTCGGTGATCCGCTCGATGACCGCGTTGTCCAGTTCCACGGCCTCGCCACTGACTTCGAGCGCCACCGTCTTGCCGGCAGCCCGGGCTGCCTCCCGCACTTGACGCGGGAACCGGGAGAAGAGCCGGCCGATCGGCACCATCCGCGCGCGGGTGATCTGGCGGCGCAGCTCGCCGGACAGCCGCTGCGTCCGCGCCGCATCCTCCCGCACGGCCCGGATCAGCAGGGCCAGCTGGCTCTGGACCTCGGCGACGTCCGCGGCAATCTCACCGACGCGGCGGGCGAAGAGGTTGAAATCGTCGTAGCGGTCGAACTCCAGCTCGGCGAAGACCGCCTCCAGTGGCACGGCGGCAGGACGGCCCGGCTCGCGCGCGGTCGCGTTCGACCGCATGTCGGCGGCGGCCCCGGGAAGCTGGGGATTGGCGTATTTCGCCTCGAAGCTGCCGACGGTCTGGCGCATTCGGGCCTCGGTGAACCCCAGCGTCGCGCCGACCCGGTCGAGTTGGGCCAGATGTCCCTCGAGGCGACTACGGGCAATGACCAGCTCACCGGCCAAATTCATGAGGGCGTCGAGGCGCTCGAGGTTGACACGAATGTTGATGGCGGCCGGCGCCGGGGCCGCGACGGACTTGACGGCCGCCCGCACCACACCCGCGGAGACCGGGCCCGCCCCAGCCGCCATGGGCTCCGCCACGGCCTCCACCGGCTCGGGCCGCGAAGCGGGCTCAAAGACGCGATCCAGCTCTGTGGTCGCTCCCGCCTCGACCGTGGCCGGGGCCGCCTGAATTTGCTCCTCGAGCAGGCGCGTGGCCCGGATGAAGGCCTGGCTTCGATCCGCTGGCACACCCTCGGCGCTCCGCACCATGAGGCGAAGCGCATCGAGGCCCGCGTAGACTGCGTCCAGGGTAGCCGCAGTGAGCGCCCGTCGGTCCTCGCGGACCTCGCCCAGAAGATCCTCGACATGATGGGCCAGGGCTCCGATCGTCTGGCAGCCCACGGCATAGGCCGCGCCCTTGAGCGTGTGGACGGCACGGAAGAGCGTGGCCAGCTCGGCCTCATCGCCGCCGTCGCGCTCGAGCGCGAGCAGGGATTGGGCCATCAGCTCGAGGTGCTCGGCCGCCTCGGGGATGAAGTACTCGAGGACATCTGGATTGTCGCGCAGGAAGCGGTCCAGCTCGGCCAGCGGCCCCGCCGGCTCGGCGGCCGGGGCCACGGTGGACGACGTCTCATAGCGGGCCAGCACGGCATCGAGCGCGGCGGCGTTCTCCGTGCCGGTCGTGCCGATCGTCTCCAGCGCTTCCTTGAGGGCTACCGCCAGCGCGCCGAGCTGCTCGGACGGGCCCTGACGGTCGGCCAGGGGAGCGGTCACGGCACGATCCACCGTGGACTCCATGACCGTCGCCAGAGCCGACACCCGCGGAAAGCCGTTGAGGGCAGCGGCTCCCCGCAGCCGGTGCGTGACCAGGCGTAGGATCTCGCCGTCGGTGTCGGCGCCGGATGCCAGCGCGGCCAGTCTTTGCTCGACGGCAGCGAGGGTATCCCACGCCTCCATCAAGAACACGCTCAGCAGGAACTGCCGCTCCTTCACGTCTCCCATTGGCGTCGGTGGCGCGCCTCAGGCCCGGGTCGACAGCTTGAACCGCGACAGGCTGCCCATCAGCTCCTCGGCCACTCGCGTCAGCTGATCGACCGTCTTGCGTGTCTCGACCGCAGCTTTCTCGGTCTGAACCGCCACCCCGGCGATGGCCTGCACGGCCACCGCCGCGCTCTCCACGCCTCGGGCCTGGTCCTGAGCTGCCCGCGAGATCTCCGTGGCCAGCGACGCCGACTTCCTCGAGATGTCGCCGATCTCGTGGAGTCGCTCCCCGGCCTCGACGGTGACCTTGTAGCCGGTCTCGACCTCCCGGGTGCCTTCTTCCATCACCACCACCGCCTCTTGCGTCTCCGACTGGATGCCCTTGATGAGCACCGCGATCTCCTTGGCCGCCTTGGCTGAGCGCTCAGCCAGCTTACGCACCTCGTCGGCCACCACCGCGAACCGCTGGCCGGCTTCCCCAGCGCCAGCCGCCTCGATCGCCGCGTTCAGGGAGAGCAGGTTGGTCTGGGCGGAGATCTCCTCGATGGTGTTGACGATCTCCGAGATCTCCAGCGAGCGGTCGGCCAGGCTCTTGATCTTCTTCGAAATTCTCTGCACCTCCCCGCGGATCTGCTGCATGCCGTTGAGGCTGGCCCGCACCCCTTCCTGGCCGCGGCTCGCCGATTCCAGCGTCCGCTGGGCGGCCTCGGCGGCGGACTCGGCGTTCTCGGCCACCCGGCGCATCGCGCGCGTCAAGACTTCCATGGCCTGGCTCACACTGCTGGCATCCCGTGACTGTGTCTGGGCTCCGCTCGCCGCCTGGTCCATGGTTGCGAGCATTTCGGTGGCGCTGGCCGAGACTTGATGCGCGGCCTGACGTACGTCAGCGATGATCGTGGCCAACTCCTCCACCATGAGGTTGATGGAGTCCACCACGCTACCCAGAACGTCGGAGGTGACCTCACCGCGCTTGGTGAGGTCGCCCTGAGAGATCTCGGTGGCCACGTCGAGGAAGCGGGTGATGTTGCGCTGCAGCTCCTCGCGCTTGTGCCGCTCCTTGTCGCGCTCGGCCTCGGTGTGGACGAGAGAGCGGAGCCGCACCACAGTCTCGTTGAAGGTGGAGGCGAGGCGCCCCAGCTCATCTCGGGAGCGGATGGGCACTTTCACCGTGAGGTCGCCGGTGCTGACGCGCTCGGCGGCCCGGCTCAGCTCGAGAACGGGAACGCTGATCCGACGGCTCAGCATGGTGCCCAGAGCCACGATGGTTGTCGCCGCCAGCACCGTCACCACCGCCACGAAGCCCTGCACCCAACGCCGCTGGGAGAACAGGGTGCCCTGCACCCTGGTCAGCTCGCTGAGGGCCGCGAAGGCCTGGCCCTTCTCCTGGCCGACGATGACCGCCCAGCCGAGCCCCTCGAAGCCCGGGAGGTCCCGGAATTCCCCCTTGCTCGCGCTGCGGGAAAAGCCGATCACCTGCTCGACCGTGGCCGAGCCATGGGTCTCGCTGGAACCCACCACGTAGCCGGAATTCGGGCCCCCTCCGCCGGCGATCAACTCGGCCGGCCTGTACTTCTTGGCCAGGAGGTTTCCGTCCTTGGACATGATGAACTTCTTGGCGTGCCCGACCGAGGTGTCGGCGATGAGATTCCCGTTGGCCGCGACGATGACCTTGACATCGCTTCCGGGAACCTTCTGGGCCAGCCGCGAGGCGAGCTTCTGGACGGCGGAGATATCCAGGACTGCCTTCATGACGCCGAGCGGCTGCTTCGTGAGGGGATGGTCGATACGAACCGAGATGGCTACCGACCACACACCGGCCGATTCGTCGAACACGACGCGAGCCCCGGTGGGCCCGGCCGGCTTTTTCATCGTCAGCGGTTTCTGCGACGTTCCACCGATGTCGATGCCCGTGTTCCAGGCGTTCACCCACGATTCCTCTTCGCTCTGCACGAAGTCGGAGGTCAGGTTGCTGATGGCCACGTTGTAACCGTTTCGGTCGGTGAAGAAGACCTCCCGGAAGACGGGAGAGTGCGCCAGCTGGTCCTTGAGATACTGTGTCGCGGCCGGCAGGGGGTCGAGGGCGCGGGTGGCCTTCATCTCCCGCTCGATGCGATAGATGGCTGGCTGATCCGATGCGATCTCGGGGTAGCCGGGCCAGCCGCGTCGCCGGGCGATCATGTCGCCGCGCAGGGCGGCCTCGATGACCAGCGGATCAGAGGCCCAGACTCTCACGTCCTTGACCCGTTCTTCGATGTAGGTGTCAACCTGGGCGGCCAGATCCTCCGCCGCTTTCCTCAGCCCGGCGCCCACGACCTCCCGCTCCATGGCCCGGACCGACTCGTCCAGGCCCTGGCTGAAGAGGTCGACAGACCGTGTCGTGGTGACGTAGACGACAGCGCCCAGGATGACGAGCGGTACCATACCCACCGCGAGCATCTGGAGGGTGAGCTTGGATCGAAGGGATGCCGCGCCTTTGTGCCGGATCATCACGTGTCCTCCTCAGAACGCACGAGGATCTTTCGTGCCTGGCCTCGATCCATGTCCGCCGCCCACCGACGCCACGCTACTGCCCACCGACCTGAGCGCGTTCAGCAGCTTGCCGACGTCGAGCAGCGGCACCAGCCGGTTATCGCGCCGCAGGTAGCCGGCCGCCCACTCAGCGTGGCGGAGGCCCGCCGCAGGATCGGCTGGCAAGATCGCGCCCAGCGCCTCCAAGCTCACCACGCCGTCGATCACCAGCGCCGCCTCGAGACCGGCGGCCGCCACCACGATCGCTCGGTGCCGGCGCCCGGGGCGGCCGGCGGGAAGGCCGAGGGTCGAGCGCGCGTCCACGATCGCGACGACCTCGCCGCGGAGGTTGGCCACGCCCACCACGTACGGTGGCGCCAGCGGTACCGGGGTGAGGTCCTCGAAGAGCACGACCTCGCGGACGCTCTGGACGGGCAGGGCGAACAGCTCACCCCCGACCGTGACCACGCAGACGCGGGCGGCGGCCGCCGCGTCGCGCAAGCTGGTCGTCGGCAGGTCGAGGACGTCGTTTGTCGTCATCGCACGAATCGCCGCACGGCGCCGAGCAGTTGCTCGGCCGTGAACGGCTTGGGCAGGTACTCATCGGCGCCCTGCTTGAGACCCCAGGTCCGGTCGCTCTCCTGGTTCTTGGAGGATACGACGACCACGGGCGTCTGACGCGTCCGCAAGTCCCGCCGGAGCCCCCGGAGGACGTCGAAGCCATTGCGCTTCGGCATCACGATGTCGAGCAGCACCACATCCGGCTGCTCGGCCGCGATCTTGTCCTCCAATTGTTCGCCGTTGAGGTACGTCAGCACCTCATGTCCGGCCGATCGGAGAATGGTCTCCATCACTTGCAGCTCCGAATACGCGTCGTCCACGACCATCACCTTGCCCATCGCGGAAGCAGCCTCCTCTCTCGACCGGACGTGCCTGGATAAAACCCGTCTGGCAGGGCGCAACTCATCTGCCAAACCAGAATCAGGGTGAACTGCCCGTCAGACCAAACGTAAACTGCACTGTCTACCGAGTCGCGTCCGCGGTACGGCCTCACCGTCCGAGAGAAACGGGTGGTGATGGGACAAATTGGGAGACGATAACGGTGCCACGGTGTCATTCCGATGCCTCAGTCGCACGGAAGACTGCGCAGTTGTGGCGAATCCACCCCCGCGCTACGGTTGGCCGAAGAATTGAATCCAGCGGGCGTCCAACATGTGGCTCCGCCGCCTCTGGAACGATCGGAAGAGCCGTCGTCAATCAACGACGACGGTACAGCTCTTTCGGACGGCCACCCTCCACCGGAACGCCGGTCGCTTCGAGGAGGCGGCGACCCTGGTCGAACGTGGGCTCCAGCTCCACCCCAACAACGTGGTCGGGCTCCTGCTCGCGGGTTCGCTGCATGCCGTGTTCCGCAAGACGCAGCTGGCGCAAACCGCCTTCCAGCGCGTCCTCAGCCTCGATCCCACGCATCCCCGCGCGCTGCTCGGGATGGCCCGCATAGCGCTGGAGGCAGGGGAAGCGCGGAGCTGCACGGACTTCCTGCGTCGGGCGCTGGGACGCTATCCGGACTTCCCCGAGGCTCGAGCGCTCCTCGAGGCGGTGGCCCAGGCCGACGTGGACACCGCGCCTCCGGCTGCGACCCGGCCTCTCCGGCTCGAGCGCCTGCGGCTGCCGCAGGAAAGCCGTGAGGCGCTGCTGGCCCGGGTCGACGCCACCGTGATCTTCGCCCAGCCGCACGGGACGAGTACTGGCGAGGTGGCCGCCCGTACCGCGCGGCTGTGCCGGCTGACGGGCGCCATGCTCACCCGCTGCGGGTTTCGACGTTGGACTCACGCCGTGCTCGAGGGCGCCGCCGAGACGACGTTTCTGCGCGCCGACGAGGATGTCGTGCTCTCCATCGCGTTCGGACGCGACATCGAGATGGGCGCCGGGATCGCCCACGTGGAGCGAGTCTGGACCAACTGCCGCCAAGAGCTGGCATCGCAGATCACATCGTGACCACGAACGGCACGACCGGCCGCCCGCCCGAGCCACCGCCGGCGCCGGGCCGGGACTTCCGCCGGCTCCTGGCCGGTCTGACCCGCCTCGATCACGTACGCGGTGGGTTGCTGGTCGCCCCGGACGGCCTCATCATCGCCGCCGCGCTCCCGCGAGACATTCCGGTAGAGTCGGTGTCGGCGCTGGCGGCCACGCTCGGCCGAGAGCTCGAGCTGCGGGGCCCGCGCCTCCGCCACGGCACGTTCCTCATGGCCCACTTCGTCGCCGACGAGGGGACGGTGTTCCTCGGTTCCACGCCGATCGGCTTCATCGTGCTCTTGGCCGACGCCCGGGCGAACCGTGACGCCCTCCGCCACG